>JANNVY010000453.1:0-2747 GCA_031408375.1 Pseudomonadota bacterium
GCCGCCCGCACCGCCGGCGCCGCCGGCGCCGCCGGCTCCCCCGCCTCCGCCGCCCCCTCCGGCGACGGGCTGGATCGGCGCCTAGGTCCGCGACGAAGCAAAACGGCCGGAGCGGGTGCTCCGGCCGTTTCTGTATTCAGGCTGAACCCGCAGAAATCAGATGTAGCGACGCAGGCTGCGGGCCAGTTCGTTCGGCCCGCCCTTCTTGCGCTGGACCGGCTGGTAGGCGACCCGGGCGTGTTCGATGCAATAGGGGCCGTCATCGCCGGAGCGGCGGCCGCAGAAGCTGAAGTCGTCGGTCGAGGGATCGCCGATCGGCCACTTGCACATGTGGGCGCCCAGCGTCAGCACCGTGGCGGTGCCGGGAAGGTCGACGTAGGGCGCGGGCTGGGGTTGCGGCGGACGCGGGGCCAGTTCCTGGCGGCGCTGTTGCGGAGCGGGGGCGGCCGGACGCGGGCGCGTCGGGCGGAACACAGGGCGCGACGGCTGCGAGGGGGTGGCGCGGCCGGACAGGCCCAGCCGGTGCACCTTGCCGATCACGGCGTTGCGGGTGACCCCGCCCAGCTGTTTGGCGATCTGGCTGGCCGAAAGGCCCTCAAGCCAGAGCTTCTTCAAAACCGCGACACGATCTTCGGTCCAACCCATTTCAGTTCTCCCGCCCCAAGGAGCCGGCCGTGAGGCCGGCTACTAAATCTGGTATCGGCTTCCCGAGATTTCCTCGTCAGCCTCAATATATCGTAAACGAACGATTAACGGACGCAACATGTGGGACGGGGGCTTTCCACAGCGATCTACATTTAGTGGTGGATGATTCGTGTTCGTCGACCGGCTTGCGATCCGCCACCGCCAGGAGCATCTCAGGCGCCATGAACGCCGCCGCCAAGCTGACCGCCGCCGCCCTGCCGCCCGTCCCGCGTCACTACGCAGGGGTGAACTGGCAGGGGCTCAAGACCCTCTACCTGCGCGAGGTCCGCCGCTTCTGGAAAGTGGGCATGCAGACGGTCGCCGCCCCGGTGGTCACGACCCTGCTCTACATGATGATCTTCGTGGTCGCGATGCAGGGGGTCCGGCCGGCGATCCACGGCGCGACCTTCGGGGAATTTGTCGCGCCAGGCCTGGTGATGATGGCGATCCTCAACAACGCCTTCGCCAACACCTCCTCGTCGCTGATCCAGGCCAAGATCATGGGCACGGCGTCGGACTTCCTGATGCCGCCGCTGTCGCCGCTCGAACTGTTGCTGGGCTTCACCCTCGGCGCCGCGACGCGGGGCATCGTGGTGGGCGTGGTGACCGCAGCCTGTGTCTGGCCGTTCGCGGAATTCACCCACTTCGACATCGCGAACGCGTGGGCGATCATCTTCTTCGCCGTCTTCGCCTCGGTGCTGATGGGGCTGGTGGGGATCATCGCGGGGCTGTGGTCGGAGAAGTTCGACCACCTGTCGGCGGTGCAGAACTTCGTGGTCATGCCGATGACCTTCCTGTCCGGCACCTTCTACCTGGTCGACCGCCTGCCCGAGCCGTTCCGCAGTCTCAGCCACTACAACCCGTTCTTCTACCTGATCGACGGCTTCCGCTACGGCTTCGTGGGCCATGCCGAGGGCAACCTGTGGGTCGGGGTGGCCATGACCCTGGTGCTGACGGTGATCCTGGCTTTGATCAGCCTGCGCCTGTTCACCACCGGCTGGCGGCTGAAGACCTGACCCGCCACCTGCGCATCCCCGCTTTCGCGGGGATGAGCGGAATTAGTTGGAACCAGACCCAACCGCCGCTAGCGTCGCCTCATGCTCAGACCGCTCCTCGCCGCCGCCGCCCTCCTGTTTCTCGCCGCCGCGCCCGCCCAGGCCCAGACCGCAGCGCAGCCCGCCGAGGAGCCAGCCTGGGTGCGGCAGGACCTGCAGCGCATGGTCCAGCCCGACAACGCAGGGCGGCTGACGGCGCTCAGGGCGCTTCTTGACGAACGACAGATTCCCTACTCGATCCAGACCTTCGCCGGATCGCCCGAGTCCAAGGGCGTCGTCGGCCACAACGTGGTCATCACCCTTGGCGACGGCCCGCGCGACCTGGTGCTGGGCGCCCACTATGACGCCGTGGTCCAGGCCAACGGCCGCACCCTGGACGGCGTGGTCGACAACGGCGCCTCGGTGGTGGCCCTGGTGCGTGCGGCGCAGTCGCTTTCGGCCTACAGCGCCCGGCACCGCATCATCATCGTCTTCTTCGACCAGGAGGAGCTGGGCCTGCTGGGTTCCAAGGCCTGGCTGACCCAGGCCGACAAGAGCCGCATCGACGCGGCGGTGATCTTCGACGTCAACGCCTACGGGGACTCGGTCATCTTCGGCGGCATGAAGAGCGACACGCAAGGCCAGGTGCGCGCCTCCATGAACGCCGTCTGCGCGCGGCGGCTGCTTGACTGCATGCGCTTCGACAATTTCCCGCCCAGCGATGACCAGAGCTTCGCCGCCGCCGGCATCCCGGTGGTCAGCGTCGGCCAGCAGCCCGCCGCCGACGCCCAACAGCTGTGGCTGCTGCTGCACAAGGGGCCGTTGTCGGGTCTCGCCAAGGGCGTGGTCCCGCGCGTCTTCACCCTGATCCATTCGCCCGACGACGTCATGGCCGCTGTCGAGCCGGCGGCGGTCAACCGCGCCTTCGAAATGGCCTTCGACCTGATCCCGGATCTGGACGACCGGTACGCGGCCACGCCGCGATAAGATCGGCGGTGGAAGGGCCTGTGTGGTGGCGCGGCGTCACCC
>JANNVY010000454.1:0-6523 GCA_031408375.1 Pseudomonadota bacterium
GGCGCGGACCTGTTCGAGGCCGACCTGCGCGAAGGCGTCGTGGCGGTGGCGGACGCGGCCATGGGCATCCGCATCATCGAGTCGCCCCTCCGCGCCTCGGAAGCTCAGGGCGCCAACCTGTCGGGCGCCAACCTGGAACGCTCCAAGCTGTCCGGCATCGTGGCGATGAAGGCCGACTTCTCCGACGCGATCATGAAGGACTGCAAACTGATCCGCGCCAACCTGAAGCAGGCCAATTTCAAGGGCGCGGACCTGGCCGGCGCGGACCTGACGTCGGCCGACCTGTCGGGAGCCGACCTGCGCGACGCGGTGCTGGTGGGCGCCAAGACCGGCATGTGGCGAACCGACGGCGCCGACATGACCGGCGCCCTGACCGACAAGCCCGTAGGCGTAGCCATCTCCAGCCTGCCCTACGACGAAATGCTGCGTGACCACGCCCTGTGGTGCGAGACCGGCGGTCGCCAGGGCGCGCCTTCGGCCTTCGACAAGGCCGACCTGCGAGCCCTCAAGACCATCCGGGGCCTGAACCTGACGGCTCTGTCGGCCCGCGGCGCGGTCTTCTACGGCCTCGATATGGAGGGCGTTCAGCTCCAGGGCGCGCACCTCGAAGGCGCCGACCTGCGCGCCTGCAACCTGCGCCACGCCGACCTGAGGGGCGCACGGCTGATCGGGGCGCGGCTGTCCGGCTCTGACCTGCGCGAGTGTCGACTCGGCCCCTTGATGATCGCCGAAGACCGGCTGCTACCGGCGGACCTCAGCCAGGCCCAGCTGAAGAACGTCGACCTCAGCGGCGCGGACCTCAGCCGTGCAAAGCTTTGCGGCGCCGACCTGACGCGCGCGAACCTGCGCGGGGCCGACCTGCGCAATGCCGACCTGACCGGCGCCAAACGGGCGGGCGCACAGGGACTCTGACAAATTCGGACGGATCCCGGCGCGGTTAACCTGCCGTCGAGAATTTTGCCCCTAATGGAACATCGTTACGGGGAGTGTTGACGTGCAAGCTGCGCAGGCTGCGGGACGACGGCGATTGAGCCAGGGCGAGCTGGACATGGTCCTGACCGCCCACGAGCGGCTGGTGGCCGGCAAGCCGGGCGGCCGCCGCGCCGTGATGAAGTTCATCGACTTTTCGGGAGCCGACCTTTCCGGCCGCATTCTCGACGACGCCGACTTCACCGGCTCGGTCTTTGATGGCTGCAAGCTGATGCGCACGCGGCTGGACCGGGCGGTACTGTATGGCTGCGACCTCAGGAACGCCGACCTGCGTGGCGCCAGCCTGCGCCGGGCCGATTTCCGCGGTGTCTGTCTGCGCGGCGCCAACCTGTCTCTGGCCGACCTGACCCAGGCGGACTTCCGCGAAGGCGCCATCGGCGTCCCGCACCCGACCAAGGGCCTCAACACCATGCGCCACGAAAAGCGCGTGGGTGAACTCGACGGCGTCAACTTCGCCGGCGCGACACTGGACGGCTCGCAGCTGGACGGCTCCTCGGCCTGGGCGGCGGACTTCTCCGACTGTTCCATGCGCGGGACCAAGCTGACCGGGGCCAACCTCAAGGACGCCAATATGTCGGGCGCCATGCTGGAAGGCGCCGACATCGCCGGGGCCAATCTCGAAGGCGCGCGCCTGTGCGGCGCGGTGCTGACCGGCGTCAATGTCGAGAGCGCGCGCTCGATGTCGGGTTCGGACCTGACCGGCTCGATCCGCACCGTCACCGGCGACATCGCCGCCCAGGCCGAGACGCTCTACGCCCAGGCGCTCGGCAGCCAGGCCTGGTGCGATTCCGGCGGCGCCAAGGGCGAGCCGGCCATCTTCGACGGCCAAGACCTGCGGCCCCTTACCGACCGCCTCAAGGGATTCCGCCTGCCCGCCATGCGCGCCAAGGGCGCCTGCATGGTCGGCCTCGATCTTTCGGGCGCCCAGCTGCAGGGGGCCAATTTCGAGGGCGCCGACCTCCGCGGCGCCAACCTTCGCGGCACCGACCTACGCGGCGCGCGTCTCGCCGGCGCCAACCTGACCAAGGCCAATCTGCGCGAGGCCGCCCTGGGCGCCCTGCCGCTGGGGCCGACCCGCACGGCGCCGGTCAACTGCGACGGCGCGCGGCTGCGTTATGCTGATTTCTCAGGCGCCGACCTGTCGGGCGCCGTGCTCGACAACGCCGACGTGATGGGGACCAACTTCTCCGGCGCGCGGGTCTCGACCGCCAGCTTCAGCGGCGCCAACCTCCACGAAGCTCTGGGTTTCGACATCTCGATCTAAGCTCCACGAGAATAAGGGCGGCGCATCGCTGCGCCGCCCAAAGTTCTCAGGGAGGAATCTAGTCCAGGCTCCGGCCCTTACGCGGCCGACTTGCCCTTCTTCGTCTGAACCTGGGCGTCGCCCCGATTCTGGCCCTGGATCAGGCCTTTCGCGTCCGAGGACGCGATCTCGATGCGCCGGGGCTTCATGGCCTCGGGCAGTTCCCGCTTCAGGCTGATCGACAGCAAGCCGTTCTCGAGGCCGGCGTCGGTGACCAGCACGTAGTCGGCCAGCTGGAAGCGGCGCTCGAAGTCGCGCTCGGCGAGGCCGCGATGCAGGTAGTTGCGTTCGCCGTCGTCATTGGCGGTCTTGCGCCCGGTGACGGTGAGCAGGTTCTGGTTGACCTCGAGCGTCAGCTCGTCGGTCTTGAACCCGGCCACGGCCAGCTCGATGCGCCAGCTGTCTTCACCGGTGCTTTCGATGTTGTAGGGCGGCCAGTTGGACGCGGAGTCGCTCTTGGCCTGCTCAAGTTGCTGGGCCAGTCGCTCGAAGCCGACGACGGAACGGTAGAGGGGGGAAAAGTCGATGGTACGCATGCACGAACCTCCTGCTTGGCAAGGTTGCGACGTTCCGGCGGTTTGACCCGGATCGCTTGGGTTTGAACCGGATGCCATCCCACGGTGGGCGATGACGTTCGATCCGGAGGCCCGGCGAACCAGCGCCTCCGTGAAAACAGATGGGAAGCCGATTTCGGTCCGCAAGGGGGGCGCACAACAAGCGTCGCCACGACGGCGAATCCCCTTGCCTCCCTGCACGCCTTGCCTAGGGTGCGGACGTCCAAAACCGGGGTTTCGCGTCATGTCCGCCATCCGTCTCGCCTTCGCCGCCGCCGCCCTGCTGGCCATCGCCGCGCCCGTGGCGTTCGCCACCGAGGCCTTTCCCAACGCTACGCGGGCGCTGGCGCCCACCTTCGAGGAAGACGCCAACCTCGCCAACGCGGTCGGTTCGCCACTGCGCAGCGCTGAACACAAGGCCCGCGACGCCTGGCGCCACCCCTATGAGAGCCTGACCTTCTGGGGCCTGCGCCCGGGGATCACGGTGATCGAGATCGCACCGGGCGGCGAGGCCTGGTGGACCGAGATTCTGCTGCCCTACACGCGGGCCACCGGCGGCCGCTACATCGCCGCCTACAACGACTCCAGGAACCCCCAGATGACCGACGCCGGCCGCAAGGCCCGGGCCGACTTCGAGGCGAAGTTCGGAGTCACGGCGGTCGATTTCGGCATGGTCTCGGGCCTGGGAACGCCCGACAGCTCCGTCGAGCTGGTGCTCGTCGCCCGCGCCTTCCACAACTGGGCCCGCGCGGAAGGCCAGACCGACCGATACATGGCTGAATTCTTCCGGGCGCTGAAGCCCGGCGGGGTCCTTGCCGTCGAACAACACCGCGCCGCCGCCGGGACCGACGTCACCGTCACCGCGCCCAATGGCTATGTTCCGGAAAGCTATGTCATCGCCGCGGCTGAAAAGGCCGGGTTCGTGCTGGAAGCTCGCAGCGAAGTGAACGCCAATCCGGACGACGACCGCGACCACCCGTTTGGGGTCTGGACCCTTTCGCCGGTGCGGCGCAGCGCCACGGCCGGTCAGCCCGAGGATCCGAATTTCGACCATCGGCCCTATGACGCCGTCGGCGAGAGCGACCGCATGACGCTAAGGTTTCGGAAACCGGCTTAGGCCACGTCCAGTTCTTTGACGCTGGCGCCACCGCGCGATAAACGCGGAGCGGCAGGCGGCGCGAAGCGTTTTGGGGGCGCGGAAGGAAGTCGATGATCGATCGATCGCCCTGGCTATCGCGGCGAACCCTGTTGACCGTTGTCGGCGCCGCTGCGCTGGCCGGATGCGGCAAGCCCCGGCCGGAGCCCAGCGCGCCCGCCGTGGCCGCCCCCGTTTCCGACGGTCCGCCCGAAGGCACGCTGGAGTGGGCCGCTGCAGGCGCCTGGCGCGCGTCCGATCGCGTGCGGGACCGCTTCCGCCATCCGGTGCAGACGCTGAAGTTCTTTGAGCTGGGCGAAGACCAGGCGGTGGTCGAATTGTGGCCCGGAGCCGGTTACTACACCGAAATCGTCGCGCCCTTCCTGGCCCGCAACCGCGGCCGCTACCACGCCGCACAGTTCGCCGTGACCCAGGATGATGATCCGGCCATGGCCCAGACCGTGGCCCGCTACCGTGACCACTTTGGCGGCGACCGAACGCTCTACGGCGACATCCGTTTCACCGAGTTCCCGCCGTCTGGCGAGCGCGGCTCGGCGCCGCCGGGCGGCGCGGATCTGGTGCTGATGATGAACAACTTCCATACCTGGATGGGGGCGGGCTTGGCTGAAATCGCCCTGAAGGAAGCCTTCACCGCGCTCAAGCCCGGCGGCATCCTGGGGGTCGAGCAGAATCGCAAGCCGATGACCGAGCTGGATGACATCCAGGATCCGGCCGCCACCGACGGCTATGTCCAGGAAGCCTACGTGAAGCAAATGGCGGCGGAGGTCGGGTTGGTCTTCAAGGCCGCCAGCGAGATCAACGCCAATCCCAGGGACACGCACGAGCACCCGTACGGCGTCTGGACCCTGCCGCCCCATCGACTCTCGGCGCCGCGCGGCCAGCCGCAGAACTCCAACTTCGACCATGCAAAATACGATCTTATCGGCGAGAGTGATCGGATGACGCTCAAGTTCAGAAAGCCTGCCTCGTGAGCCGTATCGCCGCCTTCGCCGCCAATGCGCCCCTGATGAGCGTGCCGGGCGCGCCCGCCCCCGCCGGGGGCGTGGGGGAATGTTATCGGGGGGCCGGGGGCCTGCGCCTGCGCGCCGGTTTCTGGCTGCCTTCCGGCCAGGCGCGTGGCACGGTGATCCTCTCGCCGGGTCGCACCGAGCCGATCGAGAAATACTATGAGGTGATCGGCGATTTCCTGCGCCGGGGCTTCGGCGTGCTGGCCCACGACTGGCGCGGCCAGGGCCTGTCGGCGCGCCTGACGCCGGACCGGCTCAAGGGCCATGCGCGCGCGGCCGAGGAGTTCCTCGACGACTATTCGCGCCTGCTCGACACCTATGAGGACCGGGCGCCGAAGCCCTGGATCCTGGTCGGCCATTCGATGGGCGCGGCGCTGAACCTGCTGTCGATCGAGAACGGCGAGGGCCGCGCGGTCGGCGCGGTGCTGTCTTCGCCCATGCTGAAGATCCGCACCGGCAAACGCTCGCTCTGGTCGGCTCGCTTCGCCGCCCGGTGGAACGTAAGCCACGGCAAGTCGGCTGAGTATGTGCTTGACGATCACGACGACCCCTTCGATCAGACCTTCGAAAAGGACGCGCTCACCACCGACGCCGAGCGCTACGAGCTGTGGCGCGAGCAACTCTACGCCTGTCCGCACCTGGCGGTCGGTGGGGTGACCTGGGGCTGGCTGGCCTTCGGGATCGAGGTGGGCGAGCGCGCGCTGAAGCCCAAGGCGCTGAAGAAGGTCCGCATCCCGATCTCCATCGTGCAGGCCGCCGACGACGACCGGGTGTGGAAACAGACCAACAAGTGGGCCGCCAAGCGCATCAATGGCGCCCGCTATGTCGAGGTCCCCGGGGCCAAGCACGAGGTGATCATGGAGACCGACGACAGGCGTCAGGTCTTCCTCGACGAATTCGACGCCCTGGCCGATGGTGTCGCGCCGGCCGTGCATGTCGCGGGGGGGGCGCCGGTGGCGGTCGCGCCGATCGCGGCGGCGGCGGCGGCGGCGGCGGCGGCGGCGGCGCAAGTGCCCGAGCCGAGATCCGAAATCGAGCCGGCTCCGGAATTCATCGCGCCTCTCCCACCCTCGCCCTTCGCAGCCTCGTTCGCCGAGGCCGACCCCGTGCTCATCGAGCGGACACCGGAGCAAATGCCGGTCGAAGCCGTGATCGAGGACGCCCCGGAAGCCGATCCCGCCGCGCTTGAGCTGTCGACCTCGGCCCCGATCGCACCGGACACCATGGATGTCCCCGCCTCACCCGAGGAGGACGGCACGCCGCCCCGCGAGGTCAGCGGCCACTAGTCCCTGGAGCATTTTCCGGCGAAGTGGACACCGGTTCGCCGCCAGAAAATGCGACCGCACAAGGGACTGGAGCGGCCGGCCTGATGCAATCAGGTCGGATTTCGCTTAGTGCTGGCTCTCGGGCATGCGGACCACCAGGCCGTCCAGGACATCACTGACCGGGATCTGGCAGGACAGGCGCGATGTTTCGGTGACGTTGTCGGCGAAGTCGAGCATCGACTCTTCCA
>JANNVY010000455.1:0-2664 GCA_031408375.1 Pseudomonadota bacterium
AGCGCGAAATAGCGCTCGCCCTCGCGGGGGCTGCGAACAACGCCTTCGACCGTGTCGCCGGTTCGCAGGCCGAATTTCCGCAGCTGCGACGGCGAAACGTAGATGTCGTCGGGGCCGGGCAGGTAGTTGGCCTCGGGGCTGCGCAGGAAGCCGAAGCCGTCTTGGACCACTTCGAGGGTACCCGAGCCGGAGATCTCAACGCCGGATTCGGCGAGCTCCTTCAGGATCGCGAACATCATGTCCTGCTTGCGCATGGCGTTCGCGTTTTCGATTTCGAGGCTCTCGGCCAGCGCCAGCAGGTCCGCCGGCGTCTTCTCCTTGAGCTCCTGGAGCGAGACGCGTTGCGTCGGGCCCCCGAGCGCGGCTTCGGCCGCGGCGTCGAGCGCCACGTCCACGCCAGCGCCCGCTTCCGTTTCGTTGACGGATTCGTCGGTCATTCCATTCACTCAATGTCGCAAACGGACCGGGGTCCGCTGCTCGGTAGATCGCCCGGACGGGCGGAAGGGGGGGTCCGGCCAGCTCGCAAGGGGCGGCGGCGCGGAAGGATGAGGGCTGCCCGGTTTCCCGAACATCGCGAGGAGGGGAACCACGGGCGCGCGTCGTCGTCAAGCGAGGGCGGGCGGCGCCGGCTCTCTGTTAATTTCCGCCAGAAACAGGCCAGCTTGCGCGGTTTCGTCGAAAATGGGTGTCCTTTCAGCGGTTTGGAGAAATACGACGGGACAAAACAGGGAGGCGGGAACAGGGAGCAACGCATTGCAGAACAGGGAGAACCGGTCGCGGGAACAGGGAGACCGGACGTCAGGAACAAGGAGATCGGGCCTGGCTGAACGGACTCGCCCGGCCGGCCCCGAACGGGGTCACCCCGAAAGGATCCCTTCATCCAGGGTCGGGCGTCAATTGCCTTGGTCCTTAGCCGAAGGTGAACTCCGTCGTCACCGCCAGCACCATGATGATGGCCGCGATGAAGGGCAGTTCGTTGGTCATGCGCCAGAACTTGTCCGACTTCGTGTTCTTGCCCTCGGCGAAACGCTTGCGGGCGGTCCCCAGGTAGTGGTGCCACCAGGTCAGGAAGACGACGCCCGACAGCTTGGCGAGCATCCAGGGCGAATGCAGGAAGCTCCAGTCATTGCCCCCGATACCGCCCGAGCGGAACCAGATCAGCGCCAGCCCCAGCAGCCAGGCCACGACCATCGCCGGGTTCATGATGATCCGGTAGAGCTTGAGTTCCATCTCCTGGAAGGTCGTGTCCAGCTCGGAGCCCTGCGTGGCGCGGGTGTGGTAGGCGAACAGGCGCGGGAGGTAGAGCAGCCCCGCCATCCAGGCGATCACCGCCAGGATGTGCAGGCCGCGCACCAGGTCGTACGGATTGATGGTCATGCCGCCCTCCCGGGACCGCGCCGGCCCGCCGCCGACGGACATTTGCTGAATCCGGGACAGGCATAGCCGCCGCCGGGCGCGGGCCAGTCCGGCTTGTCCATCGCCTTCAGGGTCAGATCCGCCAGCGCCGTGATGAAAGCGGCCTCAATCCCTAGCGCCGGGACCCGGAGATAGGGCGCGACCCCAAGGCCGGCGGCCAGTTCGGCGTATTCATGGTCCAGTTCGACCAGGGTCTCGACGTGCTCAGAGACGAAGGCGATGGGGACGATCAGGACGCCCTTGCCGTCTGCTCTCGCCTGACTGATGGCGTCCGGGGTCGACGGCCCGATCCATTTCATCGGCCCGACCCGGCTCTGGTAACAGATCTGCCAGTCGCTGAGCTCCGGCAGGCGCGCGGCGACCGCCGCGGCGGTGGCCTCGATCTGGGCCTGGTACGGATCCCCGCCCGCAATGACCTTTTCCGGCAGGCCGTGGGCCGAGAACAGCAGGCGCACATTGGCGGGCCTGCCGGCCGCATCCCAGCTCGCGGCGATCTTGTCGGCGTGGGCGGCGATCAGGTCATCGGCGTCCGGGTAGCAGCAGACGGCGCGGCTCTTGCCCGGGCCCTTGTAGGTCTCGCGCCAGGCCTTCAGCGACGACCCGGTCGTGGTGGTTGAGAACTGGGGATAGAGCGGCAGCAGCACGATCTCGTCGGGTGCGAAGGCCTCCACGGCCCGGGCGGCGTCTTCGGTGAACGGCTTCCAGTAGCGCATGGCGATGAAACACCGCGCCTCCAGGTCCGGCCGCGCCCTGGCCAAGGCGGCGTCCAGGGCCGCGGCCTGGGCTTCGGTCTCGGGCAGCAGGGGCGATCCGCCGCCCATCAGGTCGTAGTTCTTCTGCGCCTCAGGCGCCCGGCGCTTCGAGATCAAGGACGCCAGCGGCGTGCGCAGGAAGCCGGGCAGGCCGATGATGGCCGGATCGTTGAACAGGTTGAACAGGAATGGCTGCACCGCCGCCGGGCCGTCGGGGCCGCCGAGGTTGAACAGGACGACTGCAAGTTTTCGACGGGCGTCCGTCATTGGCCTTCTCCCCTTGAGGGAGAAGGTGGTCGCGTGAGCGACCGGATGAGGGGTGTCGGCGCGACCCTTCCGGACAAGGCGGCGCTTTCACCCCTCATCCGTCCTGCTTCGCAGTCCACCATCTACCTCCAGGGGAGAAGGTTCGAGGGCGTGCTGGCCAGGTTCATCCCCCCCCGATCCGCTTCAGGGCCGTCTCGACATGGGCGTTGGGGGGGTCGGGCAGGGTCCC
>JANNVY010000456.1:0-8778 GCA_031408375.1 Pseudomonadota bacterium
CGGCTGCTGCGCCGGGTGCGCGACTTCGCGGAATCCGAAGGCGCGGCGGCTATCGACCGCAAGGTGGCGGGCCGGTCGCTGGCGCGTCTGGAAGTCGACGAACACGGGCTGGACCGGCTGGACCGATCTTTCCTCAAGGCCCTGATCGAGAACTACGGTGGAGGCCCGGTCGGCATGGACACCATGGCCGCCGCCATCGCCGAGGCGCGCGACACCGTCGAGGACGTCATCGAGCCCTACCTGCTGCAGCAGGGCTTCATCCAGCGCACCCCGCGTGGCCGCATGGCCTGCGCCAAGGCCTATTCGCACCTGGGGCTGGAGGCGCCGGCCACGGTGACCAAGCCGTCCCAAGCGGGGCTGTTCGAAGAGGGAAACTAGGGTTACGCCTAGGAAACAGGAGGCGCCTTCGATGTCGATCACCCTGCGTTCCCCGCTTTCGCCCGATGAAGTTTCCGCCCGCATGAAAGCCCAGACGAACAGTGCGTGGGTCCTGTTCCACAACCGGCCGCTGGTCGGTTGGGTCAGGCCGGGTGAGATGCGGGTGCGCAAGGTGATCCTGTTGCGCAATTCGTTCCAGAAATCGCTTTCGGCGACCTTCGAGGGCGACGGCGCCGGGACGCTGATCCGTTGCCGGTTCAGCATACTTCCACACGTTTTGACGTTCCTGGCGGTGTTCCTCTTCGGTTTCGCGGGGATGGTCCTTTATCCGGTGATGGGCGCGGTGCAGGGAACCCCCGTAACCGATACGTCGCCGTACGTAATGGGCGGGGGCGTGCTGCTGTTGGGGGTCGTGCTGGCGATGATCGGGAGTTGGCTGGCCCGCGACGACGAGCGGTTCCTCACCGACTTCGTGGTCAGGGCCACCGAGGCCGCGGTGGTCGGGTGAGCCAGCCCAAGCCGACCGCCGGGGAGTTCATCGGTCGCGAGCACCTGTTGCCGGTGCGCGTCTATTACGAGGACACCGATTTCTCCGGCGTCGTCTATCACGCCAACTACCTGCGGTTCTTCGAGCGGGGGCGGTCCGACTTCCTCAGGCTGGCCTCGACCGGCCATGCCGAACTGCTGGATCGCGACGATCCCCTGGCCTTCGTGGCCACCCGGGTCGAGGTCGATTTCCTGAAGGCCGCGCGGATCGATGACGCCCTGGCGGTGCGCACCAGCTTCGATCGGGCCAAGGGTCCGCGCCTGTTCGTCTCCCAATCCATCGAGCGGGGCGGCGAGGTGATCTGCCGAGCCAAGGTGGATATCGCGGTCGTCGGCATGCACGGCCGCGCCCGTCGTCCGCCCAAGGCTTTGGCCGAGAGCCTCCGGCCCTGGCTGGCGCCGGATCAGGTCTAACCGGCCCTTTCGACCGCTATTCTGGCGCGCGGCTTGCAATCGTCGCAGGCGAACCGGCTAGCGCCATAGATTTGGCGTGGTTATTCGATGAGATTGCCCTCAGCGTCGGGGGCGGCGCGTAGAGCATTTCCAGGAGTTACCCGCATGGGTGAGGGCGCACACGCAGGCTTGAACGTTGTCTCCCTGTTCATGGAGGCCGATTGGGTCGTGAAGGGGGTCATGGTCGGCCTGGCCATTTCGTCCCTGTGGTCGTGGGCGGTGATCCTCGACAAGCTGTTCCGTTTCTCGGCCATGAACGCGGCCGCCGACGGCTTCGAGCGCCAGGTCAACTCCGGCCGCTCGCTGGAGGAAATCGGCGCCCAGGCGGGCGAACACCCGGCCCAGCCCCTGCCGCTGATGCTGGTCACGGCGCTGAAGGACTGGCGCGAGGCCCGTTCCAAGGGGACCATCACCGAGACCCAGTCGGCCCTGGTGATCAACCGAATCGACCGCTCGCTGGACTCGATCATCGCGCGCGAAAGCCGCCGGATCGAGGACGGGCTGGGCGTGCTGGCGGTGGTCGCCACCGCCTCGCCCTTCATCGGCCTGTTCGGCACTGTCTGGGGCATCATGAACGCCTTCCAGGCCATCGCGGCCGAGCAGAACACCAACCTGGCCACCGTCGCGCCCGCCATTTCCGAAGCCCTGTTCGCCACCGGCATCGGCCTGGCCGCCGCCATCCCGGCCTACATCGGCTACAACAAGTTCACCCTGGACGCGTCCAAGTTCATCGGCCGGTTGGAAAGCTTCGCCGACGATCTGGGCGCCGCCGTCGCGCGCCGCATCTCCGACCGCATCGGCGGCCCCAATGACGGGGCGCGCTAGATGGCGCTGACAGCCGGTCTGGGCGGAGGCGGGTCTGGACGGCGCCGGCGCGGCCGGGCCAAACGCGGCGCGCTGTCCGAAATCAACGTTACGCCGCTGGTCGACGTCATGCTGGTGCTGCTGATCATCTTCATGATCTCCGCGCCGCTGCTGACCGCAGGCGTCGAGGTCGAGCTCCCCAAGACCGAGGCCAGCGCCATGCAGGCCACCGACGAGCCCCTGACCGTCACCGTTCGCAAGGACGGGGCGATCTTCGTCATGGAGGACGCGGCCACCTACGACCAGCTGGGTCCGCGCCTGAAGGCCATGACCCAGGGTGACACCGAGCGCCCGATCTTCCTGCGCGGCGACGCGGCCACCCCCTATGAGGCCATGGCGCGGGTGATGGCCAAGCTGCAGACCACCGGCTTCACCCACATCAACCTGATCACCGACACCGGCGGCGGGGACGATGTCACGATGCCCGTTACGCCTGCCGCGACGACAGGTGCGCCCGAGCAATGAGCCAACGGCCGTGAGCGTGGTGACGCGCGAGCGTCGGGACAACATGGCGCCGGCGCTGGTCGGCGCGGCGCTGCTGCACGCCGGCGTCGCCGTCTTCTTCCTGCTGCAGCCGCCCCAGCCGCCGACCGACCTGACCATCTCGGCGGTGCCTGTGAACATCGTCTCCGACGTGCCGGCGACGGCGCCGTCGGACCTGCCTGAACCGCCCGCCGCGGCCCAGGCCGAGATGACCCCCGCCGAGGAAACGCCCGCCGAGGCCGCGCCGCCGCCGCCCGCGCCCACCCCGCCGGTTCCCTCGCCCGCCCCGCCCAGAAAGCTGACGCCGACGCCCGCACCCAAGCCGGTCAAGCCCGCGCCGGCCAGGCCGTCGCGTGAGATGAACGCGGATTCGATCCTGGATTCCGCCGCCGATGGCCCTGCCAAGGCCCGCCGTACCCCGCCCCGGCCGCAGACTCCGCCGACCAAGGCGGCGGATCGGCCGGGTGGCGCGGCCAATGCCGGGCCGGTCTCCTCGACGGGACAGGTGGCGCTGGGCGCGCTTACCCGACGACTGCAGGAAAACTGGATCCTCGCGTGCGATTCCGGGGCCGACAAGGTCGTGGCCCGGGTGCGTTTTCGCCTGTCCTCGACCGGCCAGCTGATCGACGGCCCCGACCTGGTCGATCGCCAGTCCGGCAGCGTCTGGCAGGCGGCGGCCGAGCGCGCCACCCGCGCCGTCCGCGCCAGCGCGCCCTTCACCAACCTGCCGGACGAGCTGCTGAACCGCGACATCGTGATAAAGTTCAACGGCGAGACCGCCTGCCGGGGGCGGTGAGGGTGGTTGCTTTGCCTTGCCTCCGCCCAATTCCCCGGGCCATGATCCATTCGTCGCCGTATCGACTTTCGGAGTGTCCGCGCCCATGCGATTTCCCTCACGCCTGATCGCCCTGTTCGCCGCGGCCTCCGCCGTCCTGTTGATGTCGGTGGCGCCGACCGTGGCGCAGCCATCTCCGACCCCGACTTCGGCTCCCGCCACACCGCCTGCGGCCGGCACGGCGGCCGTTCCCTCCACCGGCGCCATCGAGGGCGAGGTCAACGAGGGCGTACTGCGGCCCTATCCGATCGCCATCGCGCCCTTCTCCGGCCCCCACGGCGCCGACATCGCGCGCGTGGTGGCCGCCGATCTGGAGCGGTCCGGCTATTTCGATCCCATCGATCCGAACGCCTTCATCCAGCGCGACCTCGACGTGGCGGTGACGCCACAATTCGACGCCTGGCGGCAGATCAACGCCCAGGCCCTGGTGGTCGGGGCCGACGTCACCGACGCCGACGGGCGGCTGCGGTCGAATTTCCGGCTGTGGGACGTGTTCGGCCAGCAGCAGATGCTGGGCCTGCAGTACACCGCTACGCCCGAGAACTGGCGGCGGATCGCCCACAAGATCGCCGACGCCATCTACAAGCGCCTGACCGGTGAAGAGGGCTATTTCGACACCCGAATCGTCTTTGTCGCCGAGAGCGGGCCCAAGACCAAGCGCATCAAGCGCCTGGCCATGATGGACCAGGACGGCGCCAACCCGCAGTACCTTTCGGACGGGTCCTGCCAGGTGATGACCCCGCGGTTCTCGTCGAACAGCCAGGAAATCACCTACATGTGCCTGAGCGACAATTTCGCTCGCATCTACGTCTACAACATCGACACCGACCGGGCCGAGAGCATCGGCCAGTTCAATGGCGTGGTCTTTTCCCCGCGCTTCTCGCCGGACGGGACCAAGGTGGTGTTCTCGGTCGAGCGGGGCGGCAACGTCGACCTGATGCAGATGAACCTGCGGTCGCGCCAGACCACGCGCCTGACCGCCGACCCGTCCATCGACACCTCGGGCTCCTACTCGCCGGACGGCCGCTCCGTGGTGTTCAATTCCGACCGCGGCGGTTCGCCCCAGATCTACATCATGAACGCAGACGGTTCGGGCGTGCGGCGGATCAGCCAGGGCGGTGGCCGCTATCACACGCCGGTGTGGAGCCCGCGTGGCGACTGGATCGCCTTCACCCGCTCGGGCGGCGGCCGGTTCTCCATCGGGGTGATGAGGCCCGACGGCTCGGGCGAGCGCATCCTGACCTCAAGCTATTTCGAGGAAGGTCCCAGCTGGGCTCCCAACGGCCGCTACATCATGTTCCACCGTGAGGCCCCGGGCGGCGCCAACGCACGGCTCTGGTACGTCGACCTTTCGGGTCGCGTGCAACGGCCGGTGCCCTACAATGGGTCAGCGTCCGACCCTGCATGGTCGCCGCTGCTCGACTAGCCTGTTTGGAGAATTTTCAACCAACGCATAGGGTATCGGCCTAGCTTGGTGGCGAATGGCCGCAAGGCCGCCTGAAATCAGTCGTTTGGAGGATTATGACGATGTCCGTGACCAGAAAGATCCTGACCGCCGCCGCTGCGGTTCTCCTGATTTCCGGCGCCGCGTGCGCCTCCAAGCCGAAGCCGAGCGACAACACGGGATCGACCGACAGCTCGGGTCCGTCCGGCCCCGGCGGCGTCAACGGCGATAACCTGGCCCCGATCCCGGGCTCCGAGCAGGACTTCGTCGTCAACGTCGGCGACCGCGTCTATTTCGACTACGACCAGTACGCCATCCGCGCCGACGCCCGCCCGATCCTGGACAGCCAGGCGGCCTGGCTGAACCGCTACCGCTCGGTGCGCGTGCGCATCGAAGGCAATGCCGATGAGCGCGGCACCCGCGAGTACAACTTCGCGCTCGGCGGCCGCCGCGCCGAAAGCGTGCGCATGCATCTGGTCAGCAACGGCATCGACCCGTCACGTATCGAGACCATTTCCTACGGCAAGGAGCGCCCGATCGATCCGGGTTCCAACGAAGAAGCCTGGGCTCGCAACCGTAACGGCCACACCGCCATCACCAGCGGCGCGCGCTGACAACCATCCGTCGTCACGGCGAGGGGGCGGCGCGGCCACGGGTCGCGCCGCCTTTTTCGTGAATGGCAAACGCTTGCATGGCGCAGTCCGCCCAACTCCAGCCCACAATGCGTGTAGAGTAGTCCCATGACCCGAAAGCTCTGGATCGCCTCGGCCGCCATGGCCGTCCTGTTCATCGCCGACGCCGGCGTCGTCGCCGCGCAATCGCGCGGCCGGGCCGAAGGTCCGCCGCCGCCGCCGCCCGCCATCGAGTGGGACAAGAAGCGGCTGGCCCAGCTGGAGCGCAATGTGCGCAAGCTGGAGGCCCAGCTGAACCGTAACCGCGATCCCAACGCCCCGCCCTCGGTGATCGAGCCCGATCCCGAGGTGCTGTCCCTGCGCGGCCGGGTCTCGGACCTGACCGACAAGCTGTCCGACATGGAATCCACCGTGCGCCGCCTGTCAGGCGACCTCGAGACCGCCAATTTCGACCTCGCCCGCGCCCGTCAGGACCAGGTTGAGGCCCGCAACGAACTGGGGCCGCTGCGCACCCGCCTGGCCGAGCTGGAAACTCGCCTGATCGCGATAGAGCAGGGCGGCGTCAATGCTGGCGGCGAAGAGCCCCAGGGTGATCCCCAGGCCGAATACGATGCCGCCATGAAGCTGATGAACGACCAAGCCTACACCGAGGCCGGCAACGCCTTCAAAGCCTTCATCGCCAAGTGGCCCGAGGCGGAGCAGACACCGGAAGCCCACTACCGCCTGGCCGAGAGCTATTTCGTCCGCGACGAGGCCGAACTGGCGGTCCAGTCCTATGCCCGCGCGCTGAAGGGCTGGCCCGAGACCCGCTGGGCGGCGGAGGCGACGCTGAAGCTGGCGACCTCCTTCGCCAACCTGGGCAAGAACGCGGAAGCCTGCGCCATGGTCGCAGAGTTCAACAAGCGCTATGCCGCCACCTCTTCGGCCACCGCCAAGACCCGAGCCGCCTCGATCAAGTCGCGGGCCCGTTGCTCGGCCTGAGGGCCAGGACAACGTCGGCCCCTAGCCCCCACGACCTGACCGCGCGGGCCTTCGACGCGCTGGACGAACGGCTGTGTGCCGGTATCGACGCGCCCGTTTGCGTGGCCGTGTCCGGGGGCGGGGACTCCATTGCCCTGCTGGCCCTGGCCTGCGACTGGGGCCGGGCGCGGGGACGACGGATCCTGGCGCTGAGCGTGGATCACGGCCTGCAGGCGGACGGGGCGGTGTGGAGCGCAATGGCGCTGGAGACCGCTCGCCGATTGGGCGCCGAGGGTCGGCTGCTGCGCTGGGAGGGCGACAAGCCCGCCACCGGCGTCTCCGCCGCTGCCCGCCTGGCCCGCCACGCGCTGCTGGCCGAAGCGGCGCGCGAGGCCGGGGCGAGCGTCGTGCTGATGGCCCATACCGCCGACGACATCGCCGAGGGCCACGCCATGCGCGCGGCGGGCTCAAACTTGGGCGAGCTGCGTGCCTGGGGGCCGTCGCCGGTTTGGCCGCAAGGCCGGGGGGTCTTCATGCTGCGGCCGCTGCTGGGCGAGCGGCGGGCGGCGTTGCGAGAGTTCCTGCAGACGCGGGGACTGGAATGGATCGAGGACCCGGCCAACAGCGACCTGAAATACGGGCGGGCCAGGGCGCGGGCTTATCTCTCGCTCAACGCCGAGCTCGTCCGTCATCCTCGGGTCTCCGCTTCGCTGCGCCCGAGGATGACGGACGAGTTGGGAAGATTGGCGCAAGGCGTGCGCGTGGTCGGTGGCGGCCTGTCCGTCTCGCGCACCGTCCTGCGAGACGCCGCTCCCGCCGATGCCCACCTCTTGCTCTCCGCCGCCCTGCTCTGCGCTGCAGGGACTACGCGGCCGCCGCGCGGCGAGGCCGTGGACGCGCTGCTGGCGCGCTTCATCAAGCCCGGCCCGGTCGACGCCACCCTGGCCGGGGCGCGGATCTGGGCGCGCGATGACGAATTTCTGATCGGGCGCGAATTGGGACGTCAGGGCCTCCAGCCGCTGGCGCTGGAGCCCGGAGGCGTATCCGTCTGGGACGGCCGGTTCGAAATCAGGGTGAACGAACCGGGTCTTTCGGTGGTCGCCGCTCGCGGCCTGATGGCCGGGCTTTCGGCTCCGGACCGCAAGCAATTGCAGGGGTTGGCGCCATTTCTTAGGGGTTCCGAGCCCCTGATTGTGGACTCTGCGGCGACGGGCGACGAGGTTCGCCCCGTTCTTGCAGAACGCACTGCGAGCGTGCGCGCCCTGGCCGGACACCGCCTCCTGGCGGCCTGCGGCCAGATCGCGCATGAAGGGAATATCGGCACGGGCGTCGTGGCGCCGCCGGGTCGGTCACCCTATGTTGACCAGGAGCGGCCCTGAGAGGCCGCAAGGATCTAGAGGCCGGTATGAACCTGCGTAACTTCGCCCTCATCGGGGTCTTCATTCTGGTGATGCTGGGCATGTACTCCATGATGGGCGGCGGACAGGCCGTCGGTCAGGCGGCGCCCAAGCCGATCACCTACACCGAGCTGCTGCGCGCCGCCGACAAGGGCGCCTATGCGAAGGTCGAGATCCATGGCGAAAAGGTCACCGCGACCGCCAAGGACGCCGCCAAGACCCGCTTCACCACCACCACGCCTGTCGCGCAGGAAGACCTGCTGCGTCGGCTGGAGGCGTCGGGCGCCGACATCACCGTGAAATCCTCGCGCAGCCCGATCTGGATGCAGGTCGTCATGGGCTTCCTGCCGATCCTGCTGATCGTCGGTATCTGGATCTTCTTCATGCGCCAGATGCAGGGCGGGGCGCGCGGCGCCATGGGCTTCGGCAAGTCCAAGGCCCGGCTGCTCACCGAAAACAAGAACCGCGTCACCTTCGAGGACGTGGCGGGCGTGGACGAGGCCAAGGACGAGCTGAACGAGATCGTCGACTTCCTGAAGGATCCGGCCAAGTTCCAGCGCCTGGGCGGCAAGATCCCCAAGGGCGCCCTGCTGGTCGGCCCTCCGGGCACCGGCAAGACGCTGCTGGCCCGCGCAGTCGCGGGCGAGGCGGGCGTGCCCTTCTTCTCGATCTCCGGCTCTGACTTCGTCGAGATGTTCGTGGGCGTCGGCGCCAGCCGCGTCCGGGATCTCTTTGAGAAGGCCAAATCCACCTCACCGTCGATTATGTTCATCGACGAACTCGATG
>JANNVY010000457.1:0-1614 GCA_031408375.1 Pseudomonadota bacterium
CCGCCGGCGATAGCGTGACCAGCGATCCGCTGAGCCGATTCCGCGCTGTCCGCGTGGCGTCCATCTCGCTTGCGCAGGCCCTGTCCGCCGAGGACCAGCAGGCCCAGTCCATGCCGGATACCAGCCCGGTGAAGTGGCACCTGGCCCACACCACCTGGTTCTTCGAGAAGATGCTGCTGGCGCGCGACCCCGGCTACGTCGCCGTCGACCCGGCCTACGACGTGCTGTTCAATTCCTACTACGAGAGCGTCGGCGAGCGCGTGGCGCGGCCGACGCGGGGGCAGATCACCCGGCCGGGGCTGGACGGCGTGCTGGCCTATCGCAAGGCCATCGACGCGCGCATGGCCGCTTGGCTGCGCGACCTGGACGCCGACGCCGATCCCGAGGCTGCCTGGCTCTTCGAACTGGGGGTCAATCACGAGCAGCAGCACCAGGAACTGATCCTGTCGGACGTGCTGCACCTGTTTTCCCAGTCGCCTCTCAAGCCGGCGTACAGCGCCGAACCGCCGCGTGCGGAACCGTCCGGCCGGCCGCTGCTCTTCACCGCCTTCGAGGGCGGAGTGGTTGAGATCGGCTGGGACGGGCAGGGGTTCGGCTTCGACAACGAAGCGCCGCGCCACGAGGTGCGGCTGTTCCCGTTCGCCCTGGCCGACCGGCTGGTTTCGAACGCGGACTTCGAGGGCTTTATCGTGGACGGCAGCTACCGCCGGCCCGAGCTGTGGATGTCGGACGGTTGGGCGCGGGTGAAGGCCGAGGGCTGGGATGCGCCGCTCTACTGGGAGCCGAACGGCGATGCCTGGCTCGAGATGGGTCTGGGCGGCGTGCGACCGCTCGATCCCGACGCCCCGGCTTCACACCTCAGCTGGTACGAAGCCGACGCCTATGCACGCTGGGCCGGCGCACGGCTGCCGACCGAGTTCGAGTGGGAGCACGCGATCGCAACAAAGCCGTCCGCCTTCCGCCAGATCGACACAGCGCTGTGGCAGTGGACCGCCAGCGCCTACGGACCCTATCCGGGCTTCAAGCCGGCCGCCGGCGCGCCGGGCGAGTACAACGGCAAGTTCATGGCCAACCAGATGGTCCTGCGCGGCGGCTGTTTCGCCACCCCCACCGGCCACGCGCGACCGACCTCTCGCAACTTCTACTATCCGCATCACCGCTGGCCCTTCCTGGGCGTCCGGCTGGCCAGGGACAACGCGTGAACCAGGCTTTTCGTGACGACATGATCGCGGCGCTGTCCCGCCCGGTGAGATCGATTTCGCCCAAGTGGTTCTATGATGAGGCCGGCTCGGACCTGTTCGAGCAGATCACGGCGCTGGACGAGTACTACCCGACCCGCACCGAGGCGGCGCTGCTGGCCGCCATCGCGCCCGAGCTCTCGGCCGCCATCCCCGAGGGCGCGGTGCTGGTGGAATTCGGCTCCGGCGCCAGCGCCAAGACCCGCATACTGCTCGACGCCGCCCCGCAGCTATCGGCCTATGTGCCGATGGATATCAGCGTCGAGGCGCTGGACGCCGCGGCCCGCAGCATCAACTCCGACTATCCGGCGCTGGAAGTCTGGTCCGTGGCGGGCGACTTCACCCATCCCATCGCCCTGCCTGCGCAGGTCGAGAG
>JANNVY010000458.1:0-2707 GCA_031408375.1 Pseudomonadota bacterium
AGGAGGTCCAGCCGCTGACCATCGGCGAACTCTGGGCCGTCGCCATCACCCTGCGGGTCGTCCTGGTCGAGAACCTCAGACGGATCGCCAACCGTATCATCGACAGCCGCGCGGGTCGTAGCGCCGCGGACGCGCTGGCCGATCGTATGCTGGGCGCCGGCGCGCACGCGCCCGAACCACCCGAGACCGTGCTTCCAACCCAGCCCCAGTCGATCTTCACCGACGCCTTTCTGGTCCAGCTGGTCCATCGGCTGCGCGACCAGGACCCGTGCATCGCCCCGGCGCTCGAGTGGCTCGACGATCAGCTGGCCGCGCAGGGATTGACGGCAGAGACAGTCGTCCGAGACGAGCACCAGAGGCAAGTCGCCAGCAGCGTCACCGTGCGCAACATCATTACCAGCATGCGTCTCATCTCCGATGTGGATTGGACGGAACTGTTCGAGCGCGTCAGCCTGGTCGATGACGTGTTCATGGCCGGAAGCGGCTTCGGGGAAATGGATTTCCCGACACGCAATCTCTACCGCAACGCTGTCGAACAGCTCGCTCGCGGCTCTGATCTCACCGAATTGGACGTGGCACGCGCGGCCGTGACGAGAGCGGCGCAGGCGCCGGAAGCGGATGCCGATGGGAGCGGCGAACGCTTGCGGGATCCGGGCTACGAACTGATCGCCGGCGGCCGAGCCGGGTTCGAAGCCGCAATCGGCTTTCGATCCCCCGCTCATGCGTGGCCTGGTCGGGTCTACCGCGCGCTGGGGATCGGCGGCTATGTCGGGGCCGGCGCGGTGGTCGCAGCTATCTTGTTGGCCATTCCCCTTTCCATCGCCGCCGCAATCGGTCTGAGCGCGCCTTGGCTGCTCCTGCTTGCGATACTTGGTCTGATCCCCGCGGTGGACGTCGCCGTCGCCATTGTGAACTACGTGGTGACACAGGGCTTTCGCGCCACCCTGTTGCCGGCGATGGCGCTGCGCGACGGAATCAGCGCGGACCTTCGTACGCTGGTGGCCGTGCCGACGCTGCTCACCTCACTACCGGACATCGAGGAACTGATTTCGCGCCTGGAGATCCATTACCTGGCGAGCCCCAAGGGCGACATCCATTTCGCCTTGCTGTCGGACTGGGCCGATGCCGCGGCCGAGCATGCCGACGGCGACGACGAGCTTCTGACCGCGGCCAGAGAGGGCGTCGCCCGACTAAATCGTCAATACGGACCGGTCGCGAGCGGTGAGCGCTTCCTGCTGCTGCACCGCCGGCGCGTTTGGAACAAGGGCGAAGGCCGCTGGATCGGGTGGGAGCGCAAGCGGGGAAAACTTTGCGAGCTCAATCGCCTCCTCCGGGGTGCTCTGGACACCACTTACATTTCGCCGCCTGCTCTGCCCTCCGACATCCGCTTCGTGATCACGCTCGACTCTGACACGCGCCTCCCCCGCGAGACCGTCGGCCGGCTGATTGGCAAGATGGCCCACCCCCTCAATCGCCCGCGAATCGACAGGGCGTTGGGGCGCGTGGTCGAGGGCTACGCCATACTGCAACCCCGGGTCACCCCGGCGCTGCCGGTCGGCCGCGAGGGATCGCTGTTCCTTCGGGTTTTCACGAGCGCCTCGGGCATCGATCCCTACGCCGCCGCAGTTTCCGATGTGTACCAAGACCTCTTCGGCGAAGGCTCCTACACGGGCAAGGGCATCTATGATGTCGACGCCTTTGAGGCGGCCCTTGCGGGGCGCGTGCCCGAATCCACCCTCCTCAGCCATGACATGTTCGAGGGGATTTTCGCCCGCGCCGGCCTGGCCTCGGACGTGGAGGTCGTGGAAGAGTTCCCGGCCCGCTATGATGTCGCCGCCCAGCGTCACCACCGTTGGGCCCGAGGCGACTGGCAACTTCTGCCCTGGATCTTCGGGCGGGGCCCAAAGGGCGCCACCCAGCAGGCCCAAGGGCATGTTCCGGCAATCGGGCGCTGGAAGATGCTCGACAACATCCGGCGGTCGCTCTCCGCACCCTCGGTCGTGATTGCGCTTGTTGCGGGATGGGCCCTGCCCATTCAGGTCGCCGCCGTCTGGACGGCCTTCATCCTTTCGACAATGGCTCTGCCGCCCTTGATTCCTGTGATTGTGGGGATCGTCCCACGCGGGCCCGGCGTGGCGTTCCGCAGCCATATCCGAGCCCTGGCAGCTGAGTCTCGCCTGGCTTTGGTCCAGTTGGGCTTGCTGATCGTGTTTCTGGCGGACCAGGCCTGGTTGATGGGCGACGCCATCGTCCGAACGCTGATCCGCCTCACGCTGACCCGCCGCCACCTACTCGAGTGGGTTCCCGCGGCTCAGGCCGCGTCCCGCTCCCGTCCGGGTATAGGAGGCTCCTACCGGCGGATGGCCGGTGCGGTCCTGATCGGCACCGCTGCGATCGGCGTGGCCTGGTTGTGGGGAAACGCGACCTGGCCTCTGGCCTCGGCGTTTGCGCTCGCGTGGTTCGTTTCGCCGGCGGTGGCGTTTTGGGCGAGCCGCTCGCCCCGGGTCGCGGGTCGCCGTCCCTTGGTCGACGCGGATGCCCGGTCCTTGCGACTGATCGCCAGGCGAACGTGGCGGTTCTTCGAGGTCTTCGTCACCCCCGCTGACAACGCCCTACCGCCGGACAACTTCCAGGAAGTCCCTGACCCGGTTGTGGCCCACAGGACCTCGCCAACCAATATCGGCCTCTACCTCCTGTCGGTCGCCAG
>JANNVY010000459.1:0-4090 GCA_031408375.1 Pseudomonadota bacterium
GTTTTTGTTTTTTATGGTTTTTAACGGGCTCCGCGGCTGTCGGCGGTTTTCCATGCGATCACCCCGAGCGCACCCTCGCCGACACGAGAAGAATGGCTGACACCGGCCGCGACGCGGGCCGGTTTGTAAGGGGACCGCTTGGCTTTCGGTGTCCGGCACGCCATCTAGCCCGCCATGTCCGATCCCGCGCCCTATCCCAAGCCTGACACCATCCCCGTCACCGTCCTCACCGGCTACCTCGGCGCCGGCAAGACCACCCTGCTCAATCGCATCCTCACCGAGGACCACGGCAAGCGCTACGCCGTGATCGTCAACGAGTTCGGTGAGATCGGCATCGACAACGACCTGGTCGTGGGCGCCGACGAGGAAGTGTTCGAGATGAACAACGGCTGCGTCTGCTGCACGGTGCGTGGCGACCTGATCCGGGTGGTTTCGGGCCTGATGAAGCGCAAAGGCCGTTTCGACGCCATCATCGTGGAGACCACGGGCCTCGCCGACCCCGGCCCGGTGGCCCAGACCTTCTTCGTCGACGACGAGGTCAAGGCCCGCACCCACCTCGACAGCGTCACCACCCTGGTGGACGCCCGCCACGTCATCGGCCAGCTGGACGATAGCCGCGAGGCCCGCGAGCAGGTCGCCTTCGCCGACCAGATCGTGCTCAACAAGACCGACCTGGTTTCCGAGGAAGACCTGTTGGTGGTGGAGAGCCGCCTGCGCCGCCTGAACCCGCTGGCCCCCATCCACCGCGCCCAGCGCGCCAATGTGCCGCTGGAGACCGTGCTGGGGCGCCACGGCTTTGACCTCGAACGTATCGTCGAGCTGGCGCCGGAGTTCCTCAACCCCGCCCACGGCGAGCCCGGCCACGTCCACGACGAGGACTGCGGCAACGACCCCCACGATCATGCTCATGGGCACGATCACCACGACCACGCTCATGGGCACGGCGCCCGCGGTCACGCCCACGCCGATTCCGAGGACATCCGCGGCGTCTCGCTCTCGACCGAAAAGCCGATGGACGGCGCGCGCTTCACCCGCTGGCTGGACAAGCTGCTGGCCGACCAGGGCCCCGACATCCTGCGCGCCAAGGGCATCATCGACGTCGCCGGCGAGGACAAGCGCCTGGTCTTCCAGGCCGTGCACATGATCCTGGAGGGCGACCTTCAGGCCGTCTGGAAACCCGGCGAACGCCGCTGGTCCCGCGCTGTCTTCATCGGCCGCAATCTCGACGAGGCGGCCCTGCGCGACGGTTTTGAAAGCTGCGAAGCGTGAACGGGTCCTTCGACGCGTTCGTGACTTCGGCGCTGTTCCAGAAGGACGGCACGGCGCTCTTCGCGCTCGGCGACGGCACGGTCCGGTTTGAGGGGGGCGAGAGTGTCGCCGCCCATCCCGACGCGACCATCCTGTGCGCGACAGCCCACCCGTCCGGTGAGGGCGTGGTCAGCGGCGGCGATGACGGGCGGCTGGTCTGGACCAAGGCCGATGGCGCGGTCGAGCTGGCGGCGCTGACGGGCCGCTGGATCGACGCGGTGGCCGACTCGGCCGAGAGCGGGCTGATCGCGTTCGCCGCCGGCAAGACGGTCGAGGCGCTCGACGCCAAGGATCCGCTGTTCCGGCGCTCCTTCCCGCACGAGCGTTCGGTGGCGGGCCTGGCCTTCGACCCCAAGGGCCGCAAGCTGGCCTGCGCCACCTACGGCGGCTGCACCGTCTGGTTCGCCCGCATCGCCGAACAGAAGCCGCAGATGTTCAAGTGGGCCGGCAGCCACATCGCGGCGACCTGGAGCCCGGACGGCAAGTTCCTGATCTCGGCCATGCAGGAGAACATGCTGCACGGCTGGCGCGTCGCCGACGCCAAGGACATGCGCATGTCGGGCTACGCCGCCAAGCCACGCTCCATCGCCTTTCTGTCCAAGGGCGCCCTTATGGCGACTTCGGGCGCCTCGGGTGCGGTGGTCTGGCCGTTCCGGGGCAATAACGGGCCGATGGGCGAACAGGCCGCCGAGATCGGTCACCGCGACGGCGCCCTGGTCACCCAGGTCGCAACCGTGCCGGGCGGCAGCCGCATGGCGGTCGGGACCAGCGAAGGTCGGGTCTGGTACGCCGACGTCGATGGGACCCGCCAGGTCGAGATCCGCGACGGCGGCGCGACGATCAGCGCGCTCTCGCTGTCGCCCAGGGGCGATCGCCTCGCCTGGGGCGACGAGGCGGGCGAGGCCGGGATCGTCGACCTCTAGCGGGCAAACTCAATCGGCGCCGCCTGCCCCAGAATCCTTACCCGTTGGGTAAGGTGGATCGACGCGCATCGCGCGGCGAGACGGATCGGGCCCGCCCCGGCAGGGGCGGGTCGGAACAATCCCGCTTGGTATTCTTGGCGAGATCCAAATCCCCGCCGATTTCGAACCGACCGCGCTGGCGCGCGGCCCGATCCGTCTCGATCCCCGGCTGAAACGCCGGGTCTCGATCCACCTTACCCACTGGGTAAGGATTGAAGCGGGAGGGACAGGCAGTGCAATCGAGCACGATCTCTAGCGGGCTCGCCATCTTCCGCGCATCGCCCTAGCGTGCCGCTCCGTGACCCAGGCTCCTGACGCCAAGATCGCCAGCAAGACCGCGCCGGGCCGCCGGCGTTGGGGCCGCGCGGTGCTGGCGGTCCTCGCCTTCCTGATCCTGCTGCCGCCGTTCACGGTGCTCAGCCACTGGCTGGCGCCCTCGCCCCTTACCTTTCTGATGACCGCGCGCCTGATCGAAGGGGAGGGGTTTCATCGAGACTGGCGGTCGCTGGACCGCATCTCGCCCAATCTGGTGCTGGCGGTGATCGCGGCTGAAGACGCCAACTACTGCCGCCACCACGGGTTCGACATCGCCGCCATCGAGCGCGCGCTCAAGCACAACAAGAAGAAGCCCGGGCGCATCCGGGGCGGCTCGACCATCAGCCAACAGGTGGCCAAGAACGTCTTCCTGTGGTCGGGCCGGGGCTGGATCCGCAAGGGTTTCGAGGCCGGTTACACGGTCCTGGTCGAGATGCTGTGGGGCAAGCGCCGGATCATGGAGGTCTATCTCAACGTCGTGGAATGGGGGCCGGGCGTCTACGGCGCCCAGGCCGCCAGCCGCCGCTGGTTCGGGGTCGACGCCGACCAGCTGACCGCGCGCCAGGCCGCCGCGCTCGCCGCCATCCTGCCCAGCCCGCGCAAGTGGAAGGCCTCGGATGGCGGCCCCTATGTGCACCGCCGCATCTCGCGCATCACCGCCGCCATGGGCACGGTGCGCAACGTAGGGCTGGCGACCTGCGTTACCGGTTCACCGAAGGGCAATCCGCCGGCCAAGCCAAAGGGGAACCGAGGGCGCCGCGCTGCGTCTTGACCTTTGGAACGCGCGCGCATCCCATGCGGGCCGTTCTGGGAGAGACCGATGAAGCGCCAACTTCTCACCGCCTGCGCCCTTGTCGCCCTGGCCGGCTGCGCCAGCGCCTCGGCGTCCCCCTCCGGTCCGGTCGCCTCGGCGCCGGTCCCGGCCGCCATGCCGCCCGCGCCGGTGGTCCTGACCGCCGCCGACGCCACGGCCTACGTCGCCGACGCCGAGTCCAGGCTGGCCAAGCTCAGCGAATATGTCGCGCGCATCTCGTGGATCCGGAACACCTACATCACCCACGACACCATGGCGCTCGAGGCCCAGGCCAACGCCGAGTACACCGAGCTGGGCGTCCAGCTGGCCAAGGGCGCGGCGCGCTTCAACGACACTCCGGGCGTCGATCCGGTGGTCCGCCGCAAGCTGAACCTGCTGAAGCTGGGCCTGACCCTGCCGGCGCCGGACCGGCCCGGCGCGGCCGACGAGCTGGCCCAGATCGGCACCCGCCTGGACTCGACCTATGCGACCGGGAAATTCTCCTTCAAGGGCAAGATGATCACCCTCGACGATGCGGCCGAGATCATGGCCTCGTCGCGCAATCCGGCCGACCTGAGGGCGCTCTACGAAGGCTGGCGGACCATTTCGCCCGGCATGCGCGCCGACTATTCGCGCCTGGTCGAGATCGCCAACGAGGGCTCGCGCGATCTGGGTTACGCCGACACCGGCGCCCTGTGGCGGTCGGGCTACG
>JANNVY010000460.1:0-1722 GCA_031408375.1 Pseudomonadota bacterium
AGTGGTCGATCATCGAGAGCACCACGACGCTGGAAACAGTCGTCGACCGGTTCGAGCTGCAGCCTGACGGCTCGGCCTTGCTCTGGACCTCGGGGCGGTGGGAGCGGGTCATGCTCGGCCGCGACGGCGTGTCTCGCCACACGGTCCTGACCACGCAGAAGCACAAGGAAACCTGGCGCTGCAGGGACGGCCGCTGGTTCAACGTCGACATCGAGGAGCTGGGCGGCCAGGTCTGGGTCGATGGGACTTTGCAGACATGAGCGACCATCGCCTCGCCAAGGTCGGACTGGACATGGCCAGCCTGGCCACGGCCTCGCCCGAGATCGAGCACGAGCGTCAGGTCGCCATCTTCGACCTCGTCGAGAAGAACGCCTTCCATCCCGACGGCTCCGAGCGCGGGCCCTATGAACTGACCTTGGGGTGCGAGGAGAACCGTCTGGTCTTCGACGTGGCCGGGCCTGACTATGCGCGCCGCCACATGCTGTCGCTGACGCCGTTCCGCAGCGTGCTCAAGGACTACCAGATCGTCTGCGAGAGCTATTACGAGGCCGTGCGCGGCGCCTCGACCCAGCAGATCGAGGCCATCGACATGGGACGGCGCGGACTGCACAACGAAGGCGCCGAGCTGCTGATCGCGCGGCTGGACGGCAAGATCGCCATGGACCACGAGACGGCACGGCGGCTGTTCACCCTGGTCAACGCGCTGCAGCGGCGGGGCTGATACGCGCTTTCGCTATTGGCGATGCGTAAGTTATTGTAATCACGGACATAATGCAGAATTCACCCCTGACAACCCTCGTCAGTCGGGCGTAAAGGTCCATTCCATGGCCTGCGAACGGCCATTGATCTTGCCCTCGATGCGCGCGCCGACGACGCCATCGCCCTTGTCCCAGTAGATGATGCGCTGGGGGAAATCGTGGGCGGGGTCTTCGAAGACGGCGCGGCGGTTCTCGTAGGATTTCAGCGGAAACACCGCCTCGGGCTGGCCCGAGGGCATGGCGATGAAGGCGAGGCGGCCGTCCGGCAGGGTGGCGATGCGCATATGCTCGAACTGGCCCCGGCCGCCGTCCAGCCGCTTGGTCAGGCTCATCCCCAGCAGCACCCCGGCGCCCGGCCCGATCCAGACCTCGCGGGCCTCGGACGTGGCGGTGCGGTGCACCCGGTCGCCGGCCAGCCAGCCGAGGTCCTCGAGCGAAGGCTGGGGGCCCATGACGCAGCAGGCCATGGTGAAGGCGGCGACGATGGAGGTGAACATGGCGGTTTCCCGAGTTGAGGCCTGACGATGCCGGGGCCGAGCGCCCCGCGCTTGTAGGTTTGCGACACCCGCCTCAGGGTACGGCCAAATCCACCAGGCTCGCGGCCAGCCCGGCGCGGGCGGAAAGGAAGGCGCTGGGGGTGCAGCCGACGAACCGTCGGAAGTCGCGCGCCATCTGCGGCTGGTCGAAATAGCCGGCGGCCTGGGCCGCAGCGGTCCAGCTGGGCGCATCGCTTTCCTGGAAGGCGTCAAAGACGCGGCGGAAGCGGACAATCGAGGCCAACAGCCGGGGCGGCACGCCGACCTCCGAGGCGAAGCGGCGCTGCAGCGCGCGCGCCGACAGGCCCGAGATGCGCTCCAGACGGTCCATGCCGATGCGGCCATCGCTGTCGGTGATCGCCTCGACGCAGCGCACTACCGCAGGGTCCGGCGGGCGAGCCGCCGCGGCCAGCCGCTGGGCGACATAG
>JANNVY010000461.1:0-2081 GCA_031408375.1 Pseudomonadota bacterium
ATATACATGGAGGTAGATTGCCGTGAAAAGGGGTTCCGATACCTCCAGCTTGTCCCACTCGACAGAACTGGAAACCCTATCAGTAGCCCGACCTACGGCGACCAGTCAGATGAATGGATGTTCGCTCCGCCAAATTCGATGAATGAAAAGCGGATCGATTTGGTGTGTGGGCGAGTTAATCTACCGGGCAACGAGCTGTATTCGATGACGTTGGCAACATTCATCGATTCAATGTTTGAAATGTGGAGTAAATCTAGCCCTTAGCGGGCAAATATATTGGCGACTTCGAAGCGGTGCGGCCCTACGGCTCCAGCTCGATGTCCCAGTAGAGGTAGTCCAGCCAGCTCTGGTGCAGGTAGTGGGGCGGGAACTTTCGGCCGGCGTCCTGGAGTTCGTACATCGACGGCCGGCGCGAGGTGCGCGCCGGGTGCATGCCGGCCTCGCGTGGCGTGCGCCCGCCCTTGCGCAGGTTGCAGGGCGCGCACGCCGTGACGATGTTCTCCCACGTCGTGCGCCCGCCCTTCGAGCGCGGGATGATGTGGTCGAAGGTCAGGTCGTTGCGGGCGTAGCAGTACTGGCAGCAGAAGCCGTCGCGCAGGAACAGGTTGAAGCGGGTGAAGGCCGGCGGCCGGTCCTGGTCGATGTAGGACTTCAGCGACACGACGCTGGGCAGGGTGAATTCCATCGACGGCGAATGGACCACCTTGTCGTAGGTCGAGACGACCTGGACGCGATCCTGGAAGACGGCCTTCACCACCTCCTGCCAGGGCCACAGCGACAACGGATAGTAGGACAGGGGCCGATAGTCGGCGTTGAGGACCAGCGCGGGCCAGCCGGACGGCGGGTTCGTCAGAACCTGCATCGCCATCCCCTCATGCACTCCGGGGGGCGGACCGTGCGGCCCGCTATGCACACAACGTCAGGACCGAAGACACGCCTCCCTTCCGTTCGAACGGTCGGGAATCACGGGGAGCCCCGAACCCCTCGAATGTAGGACACAAATCCTTGATGCTCCATGACAGCGTTAAGGACGTTTGTTCAGGGTTCGATGCGGGGACCCGGCTGGGCGCCGTCCTCCGGCGCCATGCCGCTGAAGCCCGGCAGTTGCCAACCCCAGGCCAGGGCGCCGGCCCTGAGCGCGAAGCCCGAGGTGAAGCCCGCGGCGGCGGAGACCAGGTCGTCGGCGCCGGCCCACTTCAGGACCACGAACACCGCTGCCGCCAACAGCGCCGCCGAGACGGTGATCTCGCGGCGCAGCAGGACTGAGGGTTCGCCCGCCAGCACGTCGCGCACCACCCCGCCGAAACAGGCGGTCAGTCCGCCCATGAGGATGCAGACCAGCGGCGGGACGCCATAGCTGGCAGCCTTGGCGGCGCCGATGACGCCGTAGGCGGCCAGGCCCAGGGCGTCCAGCCACAGGAGCGCGTTGAGACGCCAGGCCCGAGCGCCCATCACCCAGATGGCGCAGGCCGCGACGATGCAGATGGCGACGTAGCCCGGGTCCTTCACCCAGAAGACCGGCGCGCCGATCAGCAGGTCACGCAGGGTGCCGCCGCCGATGCCGGTGGCGGCGGCGAAGAAGGCGAAGGTGACCAGGTCGTGCTGCTTGCGCGCGGCTGCCAGCGCGCCGGTGGCGGCGAAAACGGCGACGCCGGCGTAGTCCAGGCCGATCATCAGGGTCGTGGGCGCGATCATGGCAGACGAGGTAACGCGCCGCGCCGTACCGCGCCATACCAGGCCCAAAGAAGATGCGCGGCGGTCGAGCGATGGGGCGACCAGATCACGGCCCGCGCGGCGCTCTCCTTCTCGGTGGGTCGGACTTCGAGATCGTCGAGCCAGCGTAGAGCCTCGCGCAAGGCCACGTCGCCGACGGGAAAGAAGTCGGTGCGGCCTTCGCAGAACATCAGGAACACCTCGGCGCTCCACCGGCCAATACCGACCAACGAGGTCAGCGCCGCCAGCGCCTGCGCGTCGTCGAGTTCGCCCAGCCGGTCGACCCCGTGGCGGTGCTCCAGAAAGGCCTCTGCGATGCCGAAGATGTAGCGGGCCTTGGGCCGCGACAGCCCCATGGTCAGCAGGCC
>JANNVY010000462.1:0-1682 GCA_031408375.1 Pseudomonadota bacterium
GCCGACAATCGCGGGCAGACGGGCTGGGCCATGGACACGTGGGCGATGACGCCCTGGCCGAAGAAGCTCTTCTCGCGGGCGAAGGTGCGGTCGACGTATTGGTCGACCAGGACGAAGGTCCCGGGGCTGAGGTCCTCGCGCAGGGACCCCACCGCCGAGAGCGACAGCACGTCGGTGCAGCCGACCCGTTTCAGGGCGTCAATATTGGCCCGGGCATTGACCTCGGTCGGCGACAGCCGGTGCCCGCGCCCGTGACGGGGCAGGAAGACCAGCCTGACGCCCTCGAGCTCGCCGAACAGCAACTCGTCCGACGGCTCGCCCCAGGGCGTTGTGAGGCGCTTCCAGCGGCGATTCTCAAGGCCCTCGAGTTCATAGACGCCAGACCCGCCGAGGATGCCCAGAATCCAGTCCGCCATGCCGCCCTGCCCACCGAAAGCCAGCCTCCACGTTTGGACGGACTCGGCGAGGTTGGGAAGCAGGTCAGCACAGACATGGGGCAGCGGCACGACCGAGACCGGGCCCGACTCACGCATCTGGAGTGGGCACAAGAACATCCCCCGGGATGTTCGTCCCGGGGGGATGCGACTTTTCGGAACGGGACTGGCGGAGAGCGGCGTGGTGAGCGCCGCTCGCGAGCCCTCAGTGCTCGTTCTTCCAGATCCGGCGGTAAGACAGGAAGGTCAGGCCGGCGAACAGCAGCAGGTACAGCATCACTGCCACGCCAAGCGACTTGCGCTCGGTCGCCTTGGGCTCGGACGCCCAGGCGATGAAGGCCGCGACGTCCGCCGACATCTGGTCGACGGTCGCCTTGGTGCCGTCATCGTAGGTGACCTGGCCTTCGCTGGTGATCGGCGCCGGCATGGCGATTACGCCTCCCGGCGGGACGTGGCGCTTGTCGCCCGACCAGGCTGAGGTCAGGTCGCCCGGGAACCACGGATTGTAGTGCTGGGTCGGGCTGATGGTCAGGCCGGCCGGCGCGGCACGGTAACCGGTCAGCAGCGAGTAGATATAGCGGGCCCCGTTTTGACGGGCCTTGGCCATCACCGAAAGGTCGGGGGGCGGCGCGCCGCCGTTGGCGGCCGCTCCTGCGATCGCGTTGGCGTAGGGGCTGGGGAAACGGTCGGCCGGGACAGCCTTGCGCTTGATGGTGTCGCCGCTCTCGTTGTCGATGTCGTCGACTTCGAACTCGCCGGCGATCGCCTTCACGAAGGGGTTCTCGTTCGGGTTGGGATAGCGCTCGTACCAGAACGGTCCACCCGGCAAGCCCAGATCACGGAACGACAGCAGCTCCATCGAGTGGCAGCTGGCGCAGACTTCCTTGTAGACCTTGTAGCCGCGCTGCAGCTGGCCCTGGTCGAAGCGACCGAAGGGGCCTTCGAAGCTGAAGCCGGCGGACGGCGCCTCAGGGTGGGCCGCGCCGCCCGCCGACATCGCCGGCGCCGCGCTGAGGGTCAGGGCCAGGGCCAGACCCGCGATGAGAGTTTTCGAGGCTTTCATTGTGCGGGCGCCTTGGCTTCGTCGCCGGTGAGGACAGGCGCGGCGATATTGTCCGGCACCGTCTTGGGCGTCTCCCGCAGGCCGACCCACGGAATGATGACGAGGAAATACAGGAAGTAGTAGGCGGTCAGGATGCGGCTCAGCCAGACGTAGGTGAGGCCCACGGGGTGGCCATTGGAGCCTTC
>JANNVY010000463.1:0-5110 GCA_031408375.1 Pseudomonadota bacterium
CCCGCTTGCCGCGGATCAGGTCGAGGTCGGCGTTGTGCTCGTAGAAGGCTTTCAGGGGCTCGGTCATCCCTGTTGCATCAGGCCGCCCGGGCTGGCCGTCAAGACGCGAGCGCGCCGGCGTGCCAATATCGGGGCATGTCCCATGCACCATCAGCCGCCGACGTCATCGCCTTCTGGCAAGAGGCCGGTCCGCCCAAGTGGTTCAAGAAGAACCCCGAATTCGACGCCGAGATCCGCGCCCGCTTCGAGGCGCTCCACCATGTCGCCGCCCGGCGCGAGCTGGACGGCTGGGCGGAGACGGCGGACGGCGCGCTGGCGCTGTTGCTTCTGCTCGACCAGTTTCCGAGGAACCTCTGGCGCAACTCAGCCCACGCCTTCGCCACCGATCCGCTGGCGAAGATGTTCGCTGAGCGCGCCGTGGCGGCGGGGTTCGACAGGCAGGTGGCGCCGGCGCTGCAGAACTTCTTCCACCTGCCTTTCGAGCATTCCGAAGCGCTGGCGGACCAGGACCGGGCCGTCGCCCTGGCGGTGGACGCGGACGCCCTGAAGTGGGCCGAAATCCACCGCGACATCATCGTCCGCTTCGGCCGTTTCCCCCACCGCAACGCCGCCCTGGGACGGGTCACGACGGCGGAGGAGCAGGCCTTTCTGGACGGCGGCGGATTCGGCGGCTGAAAAACCTGTGTTCCCCCACCTCGCGCCGGAGGCCGAACACGGCTAAGGTCCCGACCACAACAGGTTCGACTTCCGAGAGGGGAATAGACGTGAAGAAGATCATCGCATCGGCCGCCGTGCTGGCCACCGTGCTCACCGTGGCCTCGCCGACCTATGCCCAGGACGAGCGCCGACGCGGCTCGGTCCAGCGCGACCAGGACCGCGCCGTCCGCCAGATCCCCACCTGCACGCGCAGCCTGGGTCGCCTGTCGATCGTCGACGGCGACGAGGACGCCGGCTGGCGCCAGCGCAACCTGGCTCCGCCGCAAAAGCTGCTGAAGGTCATCGTCCAGCGTTCGGGCTGCTTCACCCTGGTGGATCGCGGCGCGGGCATGAACGCGGCCCAGGCCGAGCGTGACCTGGCCGGCCAGGGCGACCTGCAGCGCGGCTCCAACATGGGCCGCGGCCAGATGGCGGCGGCGGACTATGTGCTGGTGGCCGAAGTGGCCGCTTCGGACTCCAACGCCAGCGGCTCGGCCGCGGCGGCGGGCCTCGGCGGCCTGATCGGCGGCAACGTCGGCGCCGTGGTCGGCGGCATCCGCGCCAACCGCCTGGAAGCCAACACCGTCCTGTCGCTGACCAGCGTGCGCACGACCGAGACGGTCGCGGTGACCGAGGGCTACGCCACCAAGACCGACATCGGCTTCGCCGGCGGGGCTGGTCTGGGCGGTTTCGGCGGCTTCGGCGGCGTGGTCGGCGGCGGTTATGAAGACACCGAGATCGGCCGCATCGTCACCCAGGCCTTCATCGACGCCTACGCCAACATGGTTGTCCAGCTGCAGGGCGGCCAGGCCATCGAGGGCCGCGGCGCCGAGGCGCCGACGCGCTCCTTCACCGTGCAGTCGGTCACCACGCTACGCGCCACCCCCACCCCGGACGGCCGCGTAGTCCGCTCCCTGCCCGCCGGCATCAAGGTCTATCCGACCGGCAACAAGCAGGGGATGTACTGGGAAGTCGCCGACGACAACGACAACGTGGGCTGGGTCCGCAACGACAAGCTGGCCGCCGCGCAGTAACAACGAGCTCAAGCTGGGGACACCGGAAACCCGGCGGAGCGATCCGCCGGGTTTTTCCCTCCCCCTCGCGGGGAGGGAGGTCCCAGCGTGCCGGAGCGCGTTAGCGCACAGGCCCTCGCTGGAGGGAGAGGGGATCAACGTCGACGGCGCCCTGCGGGCGTTTCCCTCTACCCCCGCGTAAGAACCTTCGCGCTTTGCGCTCCGGTGCGCGGGTTCCCTCCTTCCCCGCAAGGGGGAAGGGGCGCGATACTGGTGGCATCGTGAGAATCCAGAGCGGCAGGAGCGGCGAAGATGATCAAGCTGTGGGGCGTGCCCTGGGATCGGCATTCGTCGCACGCGCGGGGACCGGCCGAGGCGCCGGAGGCGATCCGGCGGGCGCTCAATTCGCCGGCCGGCAACGGCTTTGCCTCCAACGGCCTGTTCGTGCTCGAGCCGACCGCCATGCGCGACGTCGGCGACGCGGTGCTGCCCGGCACGGACGACGACCCCCACGAGATCGAGGACGGCGCGCGCCGCCACCTGGCCGACGGATCGCGCCTGATCACCCTGGGCGGAGACCACGCGGTCACCTATCCGGTGTTCCGCGCCGTGGCCGAAGTCTACCCGGGCGCGACGATCGTCCATTTCGACGCTCACCCGGACCTCTATGACGACTTCGAGGGCGACCCGTTCTCCCACGCCTCGCCCTTCGCTCGGATCATGGAGAACGGCCTGGCGGCGGGCCTGATCCAGATCGGCATCCGCGCCTCGACGCCGCACCAGGCCGAGCAGCAGAAGCGATTCGGAGTGATGTGCTTTGGCCCCGACGAGGTGGCGCAGGCCATCGCCGCCCTGCCCTCCGGCCCGGTCTACGTCAGCATCGATCTGGATGGGCTGGACCCGGCGTTTGCGCCCGGCGTGAACCACTATGAGCCGGGAGGGCTGAGCGTGCGGGAGGTCCTGCAGGTGATCCACGCCATCCCGGGCGAAATCATCTCGGCGGACGTGGTGGAGCTGAACCCGGAGCGCGATCGGCACGACCTGACCGCCCAGGTGGCGGCCAAGCTGGTCAAGGAACTGGCGGGGAAGATGGCCTAGGGGAAGAAAGACGGCCGGGCGCGGGGTTTTTACCCGCGCCCGGCCTTCGCGCCTTAACGGAACAGCGACAGGATGGTCTGCGGAGCCGTATTCGCGATCGAGAGCGCCTGGATTCCGAGCTGCTGCTTCGTCTGCAGAGCCTGGAGTTTGGCGCTTTCCTTCGCGAGGTCGGCGTCCACGAGATTACCCACACCCGCCTGCAGCGTGTCCGACAGCTTGGAGACGAAGGTCGCATGCAGCGCCAGCGACTTGGACTTGGTGCCCAGGCGAGCCAGGGCGGCGCTGACGTTGGCGATCGACGTATCCACAGTCCCGGACAGCGTCAGAGCGATCGTCGCGGTGTTGAAGGAGGCCGTGGCCGCCAGGGTGACGATAGCGCCGCCCAGGGACATGACTTCCGCCGCAACGGTCAGCTTCGACGTGCCATCCGCGTTGGCCAGAGGCGCAATCGCCGCCGCGCCGGTGTTCAACAGGTTGGAGCCGTTGAACGCGGCGTTGGAGACGATCTTGGTGATCTGGTCACGGAGAGCCTTGAAGTCCTCGTTCAGGGCGGTCCTGCTGGTCGTGCTCAGCGAGGTATCCGCCGCGGCGAGGGCCTTCTCCTTCATCTGCAGAAGCAGGTCAGAAACCGATTCACCGGCGGACATCGCCACATCGACGGTCGAGACCGCGCGATCGAGCGACTGCTTGACGGCCCCGAGCGCGCCAATCTCGGCGCGTTGCGCCTGGGCGATAGCCCAGATCGCGCCGTTATCCTTGGCGGTCGACACCTTCTTGCCGGTGTTGATGCGGCTCTGAGTCTGCGACAGTTCCATATTGGTCGCGTTGAGGTTCTGGAGAGCCAACATGGCTCCCACGTTCGTATTCACCGAATTGCTCAGCATCGGCGGTCCTTCCATTCTGGTCGGGGTGAAGGCGGCTTTTGCCGCCGAGCGTTCTTGCTCGGGGATGAACGTCGCAAGTCGCGGGCCACGAATCAGGCCCGCTACACCGCTGAATCTTAGGGAGTTTTTTGCCGCCAAAACGGTGCGGCGAAGTCAATGCGCCCAAGCTGCCGCAGAGGCCGGAATCCTTTGCCGACCCGCACCGAAGCTTCAGGATTGATCGAAATCGGCTAGGCCGCAGCTTCCTGGGGAGCGCCGCCGGACAGGCCCTGCATGATCAGACGGTTGATGTCGATCAGGTCCTGCATGTCTTCCTCTTTGCGCATCACCGCCGAGGTATGCTTGCTCACCCAGATCGACAGCGAGATGATCTGGGCGCGCGCGGCCATGGGCATGGCATTGGACGGATCGGAGCAGTCAGACGCCAGCGCCGACCAAAGGCGGCGGTTCCAGTCGAGCGCATCCATGCGGGTCTTGATATCCGACGGGTCGACCTGGGCCGCGTCCATCAGGGCGCGGGTGACCTGTCCGAACAGGCGGTACTCTGCCTCGCGCGGGTTTTCAGCCCGCTGCGCGGCGTTCTGGTAGGCCTGTAACGACATCCCCGATCCTCGCGTCTTCGTACTCGATCAATTTCCGGCACAACATCAGCGCCTTGTAATACTCGCGCGCCATGACGTGCTTTGAGACGCCGACACAGTCAGCCAGCACCTCGGGGTTGCGGATCACCCCCATGAACTCACCGATGCGGCGCACGAACTCGTCGTAGAACCGCGCGGCAGAGGCCTCCTCCAGGTACATCATCATGACCGGGAAATAGACCCGGCGCGCGGGCGAGGTGGCGTCCTCGCTCTGCATGATGTCCTTCTCGCGCAGCACGGATGCGCGGTTCTGGAGAACCAGCACACCGCGGCGATCGCCGTTCTGGACGACAGCCCCATTGAGGACGAATTTCTCGCCGGGCTTGAGCGACAGTTTCAGAGCCATGTTCGCATCCCCCTTCGGCCTAACTTCCGTGGCCATAAGCAAGGCTAAACAGGCATGGTTAACCAGATGTTGCGGTGGAGCGCCGCCAGTTAGCCTGCCCTTAAGGATTCGGGGCCGAATTAACCAATCGCGTATCCCTCTGTTCACCGGAGCCCCCATGGGCCGAGACGCTGCTTTCCCCATCCCCAGAAGCGATACGGCGGCGCAAGCTGTCATGAGCGCCACCCCGCTGGGCGCCGCACCCGCGGAACTGCGGCCCGCCGCGGCCATGGCTGGCGACTCGGCTGGAACCGAGGCGGTAGGTCGCCTGAAGGCGATCATGACCGAGTTGAAGGTAGAGGCGATCAAGCCGCTGCTTCAGGCCGCGATCGATGCGGTGCGAGCCGACGACTGGCGCGGCGGCGGCGAGGCGGCGATCAAGGCGCTGGAGGT
>JANNVY010000464.1:0-1890 GCA_031408375.1 Pseudomonadota bacterium
GCCCTTGGGGCCGATATTTTCCGTCCGGAGTTAGGCTTGGCCGCTCATCGAGGCCACTTCGGCGGCAAAATCATCCACCTTCTTCTCCACGCCTTCGCCCAGGGCAAAGCGCACGAAGCCCTTCACCGTGACGGGCGAGCCGAGGTCCTTGGCGGTCTCGGCGATCAGTTGCTCGATGGTCTGGTCCGGGTTCATGACGAAGGCCTGCTTGGTCAGCACGACTTCCTCGTAGAACTTGCGGATCCGGCCTTCGACCATCTTCTCGATGACGCCTTCGGGCTTGCCCGAAGCGGCGGCCTGCTCGGCGAAGATGGCGCGCTCGCGCTCCACCGCCGCCGGATCCAGGTCCGAGGTCGACAGCGACAGGGGCGAGGTCGCTGCGACGTGCATGGCGATCTTGCGACCCAGGTCGTTGAGCGTGGCCTTGTCGGCTTCCGATTCCAGCGCCACCAGCACGCCGATGCGGCCGAGGTCGGGCGCGGTGGCGTTGTGGACGTAGGTCGCGACCACGCCGTTTGAAACTTCAAAGCGCGCAGCCCGGCGGACCATCATGTTCTCGCCGATCGTGGCGATCAGGTTGGTCAGCAGACCCTGGGCGGTTTCGCCCGTGGCCAGCTTGGCTTCCGTGATGGCTTCGATCGAGCCGTCGGTGTCCAGGGCAGCCTGCGCGATGTTACGGGCCGCGACCTGGAAGAGTTCGTTGCGCGAAACGAAATCGGTCTCGGCGTTGACTTCGACGGCGACGCCGATAGCGCCCTTGCCGTTGTCGCGCGTCGCGATGGCCACGAGGCCCTCGGCGGCGATTCGGTCAGCCTTCTTGGCGGCCTTTGACAGGCCCTTGGCGCGCAGCCAGTCCATGGACGCTTCGATGTCGCCGTTGTTCTCAACGAGCGCCTTCTTGCAATCCATCATGCCGACGCCCGATTTCTCGCGCAGTTCCTTGACCAGACCGGCCGTGATCTCCGCCATGGCAGAGCCTCCAATTTCAAATGTGTGGGCGGCCGGAACACCGATTGGCGTCCCGGCCGGTCTCAGATGGGGTTTAACGCCCCGATTTCCATAGTCGCCTAGCTGTCGGCCTGTTCGGTCCCGGCGGCTTCGTTGGCTTCAGCGGTCGCTTCCTTGGCTTCGGCGGGAGCTTCCTCCGGAGCCGCAACCGCTTCAGCGGCGGGAGCTTCTTCGGCGACGGCTTCAGCGGCGGGAGCCCCTTCAGCAGCAGCCTCAGCGGCGGGCGCTTCTTCCTTGGCCTTCTTGGCGGGCTTCTTGGGCTCGTCGACAGTCAGGCTCTCGCCAACCAGCGGGGCGTCTTCAGCAGCAGCTTCCGGCTCGGCGGCAAGCGCGCGCTCGACCGGGGAGACTGCGGCGCCGAGATCGACGCCCGAAGCAGCCTGGCCGGCGGCCAGACCGTCCAGCACCGAGTCCGCGATCAGGTCGCAGTACAGTTGCAGCGCGCGGGCGGCGTCATCGTTGCCCGGAACCGGGAAGGTGATGCCGTCGGGGTTGGAGTTGGTGTCCAGGATCGCGATGACCGGGATGTTCAGCTTGCGAGCTTCCTGGATCGCGATCGACTCCTTGTTGGTGTCGATGACGAACATCAGGTCGGGGATCGAGCCCATGTCCTTGATGCCGCCCAACGAAAGCTCCAGCTTGTCCCGCTCGCGGGTCATCTGCAGCATTTCCTTCTTGGTGCGGCCAGCGCCCTCGCCGCCGTCCAGCAGGCCTTCCAGTTCGCGCAGGCGGGCGATCGAGCCTGAGATGGTGCGCCAGTTGGTGAGCGTGCCGCCCAGCCAGCGGTGGTTGACGAAGTACTGGGCGCAACGGCGCGCGGCCGTGGCGACCGGCTCCTGGGCCTGGCGCTTGGTGCCGACGAACAGGACGCGGCCACCCGAG
>JANNVY010000465.1:0-1895 GCA_031408375.1 Pseudomonadota bacterium
CCTGTGGAGAACTCTCATGCTGCGTCTGGTTCGTGACGTCATGTCCCTTGCTTCGGTCAGCGCCTTCGTTTGGATGGTGTGCTCGGTGACGCAGTTCGTGGCGTGAGTCGGATCGCCGACAGCCTGTCACCGGTTGACCCCCCAAGTTCGTTTTTGGGGGGAGGGGGTGATGGTGTGGCGGCTGACGGCTTTGTCCATCTAAGGGTCCGGTCGGCCTACTCGTTGCTGGAAGGCGCGATCAAGGCCGACAAGGTGGGAACCATGGCCGCCTCGGCGAAAATGCCGGCGGTCGGGGTCGCGGACCGGGCCAACCTGTTTGGCGCGCTCGAATTCTCCCAGGCCTGCAAGGATGCGGGCGTCCAGCCCCTGGTGGCCTGCGCCCTTCCGGTGATCGGCATCGGCGAGGGGCCGCCCGAGCGTTGGGCCAAGTGCCCGACCATCGTGCTCATCGCCCAGAACGAGCAGGGCTGGCTGAACCTCACCCGCCTCTCGTCCATGGCCTATCTCGAACCGGCCGGCGAAGATCCGTCGGTCACCTGGGAGAATGTGGTCAAGCACGGGGAGGGGCTGATCCTGCTCTCCGGCGGGCCGGACGGTCCGGTTGATCCGCTGTTCGCGGCGGGCAAGCCGGTGGACGCAGGCCGGGCGCTGGACGCCATGAAGCAGGCCTTCGCCGACCGCTTCTATGTCGAGTTGCAGCGCCATGGGACGGACGCCGAAGCCCGGGCCGAGCCCGGCCTTGTGGGCTGGGCCTACGACAACGACGCGCCCCTGGTGGCGACCAACGACGTCTATTTCCCCCGCGCCGACATGGCCAAGGCCCATGACGCCCTGCTGTGCATCGCCGACGGGGCCTTCGTGGGTCAGGAGGACCGCCGCAAGGTCACGCCCGAACACTGGTTCAAGCCGCCCCGGACCATGCGCGACCTGTTCGCCGACCTGCCCGAGGCCTGCGACAACACCCTGGAGATCGCGCGGCGCTGCGCCTTCCTGGTGGCCAAGCGCGACCCGATCCTGCCGCGCTTCGACACCGGGGCGGGGCGAACCGAGCCGCAGGAGCTTGAGCACCAGGCTCGCGAGGGGCTGAAGCAGCGGCTGGCGACCAACCCGCTGGCGGATGACGAGCAGGTCTACTGGGACCGCCTGGCCTTCGAGCTCAATGTCATCACCAACATGGGCTTCCCGGGCTACTTCCTGATCGTTTCGGACTTCATCAAATGGGCCAAGGCGCACGGCATTCCCGTGGGGCCGGGGCGCGGTTCAGGCGCCGGTTCGGTGGTCGCCTGGGCGCTGACCATCACCGACCTCGATCCCATCCGTTTTGGCCTGCTGTTCGAGCGCTTCCTGAACCCCGAGCGCGTGTCGATGCCCGACTTCGACATCGACTTCTGCCAGGAGCGGCGTGAGGAGGTCATCGAGTACGTCCAGGAGAAGTACGGGCGCGACCGGGTCGCCCAGATCATCACCTTCGGCACCCTTCAGGCCCGCGCCGTGCTGCGCGACGTCGGCCGGGTGATGCAGATGCCGCTCGGCCAGGTCGACCGCCTGGCCAAGATGGTCCCCAACAATCCCGCGGCGCCCGTGACGCTGGCCAAGGCCGTGGAGATCGAACCGCGCCTGCAGCAGGCCAAGCGTGATGACGCGGGCGTCGCGGAACTGCTGGAGGTCGCGCTGGAGCTGGAGGGGCTCTATCGCAACGCCTCGACCCACGCCGCCGGCATCGTTATCGGCGACCGGCCGCTGGTCGAACTGACGCCGCTCTATCAGGATCCCCGATCTGACGTTCCCGCCACCCAGTTCAACATGAAGTGGGTCGAGGCCGCGGGCCTGGTGAAGTTCGACTTCCTGGGCCTCAAGACCCTGACCGTGCTCGACCGGGCGGTGAAGCTGCTGAA
>JANNVY010000466.1:0-2740 GCA_031408375.1 Pseudomonadota bacterium
AGGTAGCTGAGCGACGAGAAGCCGGTGCCGAAGTCGTCCAGCGCCAGCGACGCCCCGGCTTCCTTCAGCCCCTTCAGGATGATCGCGGCCCGGTCGGGGTCGCGCATGATGTCGCTCTCGGTGACTTCGAGCTTCAACGCGCCGCGCGGCAGGCCAGTCTCGGCGAGAACGCGGGCCACGTCGCGGGTCAGGCCTTCGCGCTCGATCTCGATCGTCGACAGGTTCACGGACACGAACAGTTTGCCGGCGTTGCGGTGGCGGCGGAGCCACTCAGCCAGCTGCTTGGCCGAGCTTTCCATCATGTGCAGGCCCAGCTCGTTCATCATGCCCATTTCCTGGGCCAGGGTGAGGAACTCGTCGGGCGGGACCAGACCCCGGCGCGGGTGGCGCCAGCGGACCAGGGCCTCGAAGCCGGCCACGGCGCCGGTCTCGAGATTGACGATGGGCTGGTAGAAGGGTTCGATCTCGCCGCGCATGAACGCGTTACGAAGGTCGGCTTCCATGGCGAGCTTGGACAGGCCGTCGGTTTCCATGCCGCGACCGTAGGCGGCGTTGCCGCCACGGCCCCCGACCTTGGCGGCTTCCACCGCCAGTTCGGCGCGGCGCAGCAGCTCGGAGACTTCCGGCGCGTCCGGGCCGCCCTCGACGCGTGCGGCGCCCATGGAGACGGTGGGATAGATGTCGAAGCCCGCGACCCGGAGCGGCTGCTCCAGGGCGGCGCGCAGGCGCTCCTGGGGTCTTGCGAGGCCGTCGGGCACCAGGATGGCGAACTCATCCTCACCGACTCGCGCGGGGATCACGCCGGCGGGGAAGGCGGCGGCCAGGCGCGAGCCCAGGGCGGCGAGCACCAGATCGGCCCGTTCGTGGCCCAGCGCCTCGTTCAGGCGGCGCAGCCGGTCGAGGTCGGCGACCACCAGCTCGTAGCCGCCAGGCTGGGTGAGCGCGTCGCGGGCGCGGGCCAGGAAGGTCTTGCGGTCCAGCAGGCCGGTGAGGTTGTCGGTGTTGGAGCCGGCGAACTTGGTTTCGATAACGGCCACACCCGCCGCGCGGGTTCCATCCTCAAGCCAGACGCCACGCCAGATGCAGGTCTCACAGCCGCGCATGCGCAGCCGCACGGCGATTTCCTCGCCTTCCGCACCGGGCCGCAACAGTTGTTCTGCAAGGGAGCGGTCCTGCGGCAGGACCAGGGCGCCGAAGGCGGCGGACGTGCATTCGGGCGCCAGGGGGCCAAGGCCAAGCGTGCGCGTCGCGCCGGTCAGCCGGAGCCGATCCTGCGACGGCGTCCAGGTCCATAAGGCCACATCGGCGGCGGCGAGCGCCTCCAATGCGGTCGTCGGGTCCCAGGCCAGGCTTCGCGACCTGTCGTTCAACTCGGATCAGCCCCCAGACGAATGGTCGTCTTCCCAATGGGCCCCATCTTCGATGAGCCCGAACAGGAGATGATCTCGCCATGCGCCGTTAATTTTCAAATAAGCGCGGGCCTTTCCTTCGAGCGAAAAGCCGACTTTCAGCAAAAGGTTGCGCGATGCCTCGTTGGACGGCAGGCAGGCCGCTTCAATCCGATGAAGGCCAAGTCGGGTGAAGCAAAAGCGGGTCGCGGCCCGCACCGCCGCCACGGTGTGGCCCCGGCGCGCATGGGGGTGGCCGATCCAATAGCCCAGGGTGGCGGTCTGGGCGATGCCACGGCGGATGTTGGACATCGTCAACCCGCCCACCAGCCGGTTGTCCTCCTCGCGAAAGACGAAGAACGGGAAGCCGTGCCCGAGTTCCAGATCGCGGGTGTAGGCCGCCAGCCGCCGCCGAAAGGCCGGTCGGGTCATATCGTCCTGAGGCCACTCCGGCTCCCAGGGCCGCAGGAAAGTCTGCGACTGGGCGCGCAGCTGGGACCAGGCGGGGAAGTCGCTCATACGCGGCGGACGCAGGCGGACACCGTCGCCTTCCAGCAAGAGCCCGTGGTCGGACGAGATCCAGTCCAGCAACGCCATGAGGCCAGACTAGCGCCCCTTCACGCAGTCGAGAAGGCGATCAGGTGAACAACGCCTTCTCGAAAGCCGGAGCGGCCCCCATCGCCGACTTCGGCCCCAGCACGGCGGCGGCGGCTCGGCCGGGCGCCAGCAGGCGCTCGCCTACCCGCTTCAGGTCGGCCAGGGTGACGGCGTCGATCTCGGCGCGGACTTCCGCGGCGGCCGGAATACGGCCGTAGAGGAACAGGCGGTTGGCTGCGATCTCCGCGCGCGCCAGCGGGCTCTCCTCGGCCATGAACAGCGAGGCCTGGACCTGGGCCTTGGCGCGGGCCAGCTCGGCGTCGGTGGCCCCGCCCTCGACCAGCTTGCGTAGCTCCTGGGCCACCAGTTCGGACAGCCCCCTAGCCTTGCCCGCCGTGGCCCCGGCAAAGATCTGCAGGATGCCGGTGTCCTCGTAGCTGTCGGTCCAGGCGTCGATGGAATAGGCCAGCCCCCTCGCCTCGCGGGCCTCTTGGAATAGGCGCGACGCCATGCCGCCGCCGAGGATCTCGGCGAACAGGCGAAGGGCGAAATAGTCGGGGTCCATAACGGCCACGGCGGGCACGGCCCAGACCAGGTTGGCCTGTTCGATCTTGCGCGCCTCGCCGGCCGTGCCGCCCACAAAGCTGGCGGGCTTGGGACGGTCGATGGCGCCGGACGGGGACGTGTCGGCAAAGCACTGCTCGGCCAGACGCAAGAGCTCGGCCTCGTCGACCGCGCCGGCGGCGCTGACAATC
>JANNVY010000467.1:0-2190 GCA_031408375.1 Pseudomonadota bacterium
CCCGTTCGGCCAGGCCGAGGGCGCCGAGGAGCTCCCCTGCCCGCTCGCGCGATTGCTCCTTCGAGCGGCCGGCGATGCGTTGGGGCAAGGCGACGTTATCCAGCGCCGAGAACTCCGGCAGCAGGTGGTGGAACTGGTAGACGAAGCCGATGCGGTGCAGGCGAACGCGGGTGCGCTCGTTGTCATCCAGCGCGGTCACGTCCTGCCCGGCGATCCAGATCCCGCCCTCGTCGGGCGTCTCCAGCAGGCCCGCGGCGTGGAGCAAACTCGACTTGCCCGAACCGGACGGCCCGATCAGCCCCACGACCTCGCCGGGGAAGACGTCGATGTCGACGCCCTTGAGCACCTCCAGCGTCCGGTCGCCGGTCACATAGGTGCGGCGCAGGCCGCGGATGGAAAGGACCGCCTCACTCATAGCGAAGCGCCTCCACCGGATCGAGGCGTGAGGCGCGGCGGGCCGGGAAGATGGTGGCGACACAGGCCGACAGCAGCGACCAGAAGACGATGAAGGCCACCTCGCTCCATTCGATACGGGCGGGCAGGTTGGACAGGAAATAGACCGCCGGGTCGAACAGGTCCGTCCCGGTGATGCCCTCGATGCCGTGCTGGATCGGCTTGATGAACAGGCAGAAGAGCACGCCGACCAGCAGGCCCGCGACGGTCCCCGATCCGCCGACGATGGCGCCGGACAGGAAGAACACGCGCAGCACCGCGCCGCGGCTGGCGCCCATGGTCCTCAGCACAGCGATGTCGCGCCCCTTGATCAGCACCAGCATGACCAGGCCCGAGACGATGTTCATGGCCGCGATCAGCACGATCAACATCAGGATCAGGCGCATGACGTTGCGCTCGATCTTCAGCGCGTCGAAGAAGGCCTGGATCTGCTGGCGCCAGTCCTTGACCGCCGTGCCCGGCCCGGCCGCGTCGGCCACCGCCGGCTTGACCCGCGTCAGGTCGTCGGGGTCGCGCACAATGACCTGGATGTAGTCCCACTCCCCCTCCTTGCCGAAGAAGAGCTGGGCCTGCTCCAAGGGCATGAAGACGAAGGCCTGGTCGTATTCGGCCATGCCGGTCTCGAAGACAGCGCCCACCATGTAGGTCTTGCGCAACGGCTGGGTGCCGAAGGCGGTCGACCCGCCCGAGGGCGAGACCAGGGTAATGTCGTCGCCGGCGCGCAGTCCCAGCTTCTGGGCCATGCGGCTGCCGATGACGATCAGGTCGCCGCCGTAGTCGCCTTCGCCGAAACCGGCCAAGGAGCCGTCCTTGATGTTGGTAGCCACCAGTTCGGTGTCGAGCAGGGACCGGCGCGAAACGCCGCGCACGATGGTCGGCTGGACCATGCCGCGGCCCAGCACGATGGCCTGGTCCTCGATCATGGGGGCGACGCGCACGACGTCGGGAACCTTGGCGACGCGGGCCAGGATCTGCTCGCGACCGTCGCGCTCCAGCGCCGCGCCCTCGACGTAGAGGTGCGGGTTGAAGCCCAGGATGCGGTCCAGCAGCTCGCCGCGGAATCCGTTCATCACCGACATGACGATGATCAGGGTCGCCACCGCCAGCGTCACGCCGATGAAGGAGATCAGCGAGATCAGCGCGACTCCGCCCTCCTTCCGCTTGGCCCGCAGGTAGCGGAGCGCGAGCTCCCACTCCCAGACCGCGAACGGGCGGGCCGCCTTTTCAACCGCCTTGTCGGCGGCGGCGCCCGATGACGGCTCAGGCGCGTCGGTCATTACTTGGTCAGCCCGTCCAGCACGGCCTGGAACGGCGCCGTGGAGGTCTCGCCGGTCTTGCGGTTGCGTATCTCGACATTGCCTTCAGCGAGGCCCTTGGGCCCGACCACCATGGACCACGGAATGCCGACCAGTTCGACGCGCGCGAACTTGGCGCCGGGGCGGTCCTCGGTGTCGTCATAGAGCACGTCCTTGCCGGCCGACTTGAGCGCGGCGTAGGCGGTCTCGCAGGCCTTGTCGCAGGCCTCGTCGCCGGGGCGCAGGTTGATCACCGCCAGGTCGAACGGCGCGACGCTTTCGGGCCAGATGATGCCCTTGTCGTCGTGGCTGGCCTCAATGATGGCGCCCAGCAGACGCGAGACGCCGACGCCGTAACTGCCCATCTGGGCGGGGCGCTCGACGCCGTCGGGACCGGTGACATTGGCCTTCATCGGCTTGGAGTACTTGTCGCCGAAGTAGA
>JANNVY010000468.1:0-10723 GCA_031408375.1 Pseudomonadota bacterium
GCGCTGCTTGCCGCCGGCGGCCTCCTCGGTCTCACCCGCCAAGGCGATCTCGGCCTTCAGGCTCTCGACCTCGGCCATCAGCCGCTGCGCCTCGGCCTCGTCCTTGCGGCCCTTGGCGGCGCCGATCAGCTTCGACGACTCGTTGCGCTTGGCCAACGCCGTCTGACCCGCCGTCCGCGCCGCGCGCAGTTCGCCGTCCAGTTTGAGGATTTCCGCGACCACGCCCTCGGCGCCGTCCACCCCACGCGCCGACCAGCCGGCGACCCACGCCTGGAGATTCTCACGGATGGCTTTGATGTCGTGCATGGGGGTCGGGTCGCAGGGTCGGGAGGGAGCGCCTGTTTAGGGCGCGCGGCGCTTGGGCGAAAGGCCTCGCCCGCAACACCTCACCCCCGTATCGCAACTTGATCCGCCCATGGCCGTCAAGCGGCGAAATTCGGCCGCGCCGGGCACGCGTCAAAATCCGGTACTTGCGGTGACTTGCCGCTACATTCTGGGGCCGTTTCGTACGCTACCCGGGCCGTCTTCGGCGCATAGCTGGTGCGTTTTCCGGTCTCGAAATATCTGATTTGAAACGACAACCCGGATCAAGCGACGCTTGGGGGATGATTAGTGCACGCCCTCGGCCGCCGCGTCCTCATCCTTGGTGCGGCGCATCTCGATCAGCCGCACGCACCAGATCGAAACCTCGTAGAGCAGCCACAGCGGAATGCAGAGCATCAGCATGCTGATGGGGTCCGGCGGTGTGACGATGGCGGCGACGATGGCGATGCCGACGATGGCGAAGCGGCGGCCGCCGATCAGCATGCTGGACTTCACGATGCCGCTCAGGCCCAGAAGCGAAACCACCACCGGAAGCTGGAAGCACAGGCCGAACGCCAGGATCAGGGTGGTCACCAGGCTGAGATACTCGCCCACCTTGGGCAGCAGCGAGACGGTCACGCCGGGTGCGGTGATCTGCTGGGACAGCGAGAACCACATCACGAAGGGAAGCATGACGTAATAGACCAGCGCCGCGCCGGCGAAGAACAGGAAGGGCGCGGCGAACAGGAACGGCAGGAAGGCGTGCCGTTCGCGCCGATACAGCCCCGGCGCCACGAAGCGATACAGCTGGTAGGCGATGACCGGGAAGCTGAGGATGATCGCCCCGAATCCCGCGAGCTTCAGCTTGGCGAAGAAGAACTCCAGCGGCGCGGTGAAAATCAGGTCCAAGGTCCCGCCTTGCCCGATGGTCACGTCCTTCAGGTTCAGCAGCGCCAGGAACAGATCGAACGGGCCGTGTCCACCGCCGGCCGCCTTTTCCGCCGCGATCAGCGCGCCGGCGACCTGGAACGGATGGATCAGGAACAGGTAGATCCGGTCCGCAAAGGCGAAGCAGATCATGAAGGAGACAAAGAAGGCGACCGCGCACCAGATCAGGCGGGTGCGTAGCTCAAGCAGGTGATCCATCAGGGGCGCGCGCGACGCCTCGATATCGGCCTCGTCGGGGTTGGTCGTGTCGCTCATGCGCTGCCCCCCTTGGCGCGGGGTTTTGCGGCGGGCTTGATCTTCGGCGCGGGTTTCGGCTTGGCGGCGGCAGGCTTGGGCTTCGCGGGGACCTTGGCGGCGGGTTTAGTCACCGGCTTGGCCACGGGCTTGGCCGCGACCTTCACCGCGGGAGCCTTCCGGGGCGCCGACTTAGCCGGAGCCTTGGGAGCGGCCTTCGTGGGGGCCTTGGCGCCCTTGGCCGCCTTCGCCTTACGCGGCCTGGATTTGGGCGCCGGCGCTTCCGGCGCGGCGACTGGCGTCGCAGCCGCGCCTGTCCCTGTCCAGTCCTCGGACAGGCTGGCGCGGACGTCGCGGTCGATCTGGGTCATGGCCGGGGCGATCTCGTCGATCAGTGGCTGCGCCAGTTGGCCCGAGCGCAACTCCTCGACCTGCTTGCGCAGTTCGTCGAGCTCGGACTGGCGAGCCATTTCATCGAAACTGGCGCGAAACTCCGCCGCCATCCCCCGCAAGCGGTTGATCGCGGCGCCGGCCTTGCGCATCAGCATCGGCAAGTCCTTGGGCCCGATCACCACCAGCGCCAACATGGCGATGACGACGTACTCGAGGCCCCCGACTCCAGGCAGCATTCAGAACGCCCTTTCCCGAGCGATGGGGGCGGTTGCGCCCCGGCGCGTCAGGCCTTGTCTTTCTCGGATTCGGGCTTGGGCAGCGGCGCCGAATTGGTCTCGGACGGCTTGTCGTCGTCGCCCTTCAGACCGTCGCGGAACGCTTTCACGCCCTTGGCCGCATCGCCCATCAAACCGGACAGCTTGCCCTTGCCGCCGAACACCACGAGCACGATCAGGGCGATCAGAACCCAGTGCCACCACGCGCCAAAACCCATCGAAGCTCTCCTCGCGCGCCGCGATCTTCGCGGACGCCGTCATCTATTCGCGGCTGATATAGGCGAAAGCCGGGCGGCTAGCCAGTAAGGGCGAAGCGTCGCGCCCGTATTTCGTCACCAGACCTTCACGCGTTTGTCCGGCGCCAGATACAGGGCCTGCCCCGGTTTGACGTCGAAGGCCGGGTACCAGGCGTCGAGGTTGCGCACCGTCGCCGCGCGCCAGGGTCCAGGCGCGTGCACGTCGGTCAGCACGCGGTTGCGCAGGGACTTCTCGCGGTACTTGGAGCGATAGTTCTGGGCCCAACCCAGGAAGAACCGCTGGTCGCCGGTGAAGCCGTCCAGCACCGGCGCCGGCTTGCCGCCGAGGGTCGCCTTCCAGGCGTCGTAGGCGGTGGCCAGGCCAGCCACGTCGGCGATGTTCTCGCCCAGAGTCAGGCGGCCGTTGAGGCTCAGGTCGGGGAAGGCCTTGTAGGCGCTGTACTGGGCCACCAGGGCGTCGCCGGCCGCGTTGAACTGGGCCAGGTCCGCGGGTTGCCACCAGTTGTCCAGCTTGCCGGCCTCGTCGAACAGCGCGCCCATGGAGTCGAAGCTGTGGACGATCTCGTGGCCGATGACGCCGCCGATGGCGCCGTAGTTGACCGCGTCATCCGCCGCCGGATCGAAGAACGGCGCCTCGAGGATGGCGGCCGGGAACTGCAGGCCGTTTTCCAGGGGCACGTTCAGCGCGTTGACCTGCTGGGGCAGCAGGTACCACGCGTCGTGGTTCACCGGCTTGCCCAGCTTGGCGATGTTGCGGCGGTACTCGAACAGGCTGGAGCGCTGGAAATTGCCCAGGGCGTCGTCGCGGCGCACGTCGTAGGCCGAGTAGTCGCGGAAGGCCTTCGGATAGCCGATCGCGACCGTCAGCGTCTTCAGCTTGGCCTGCGCCCGCGCCTTGGTCTGGGGCGTCATCCAGGCCAGCGCCTCGATGCGCTTGCCAAAGGCCGCCACGATGTTCTTCACCATCACGTCCGCCCGCGCCTTGGACGAGGCCGGGAAATGGCGCTCGACGTAGATCTTGCCGACGGCTTCACCCAGCGCGGCGTTCACCGCGTTGACGCCCCGCTTCCAGCGCGGCTGCTGCTCGGGCGTGCCGTTCAGCTGGGCGCCATAGAAGGCGAAGTTCGCGTCGGCGAAGCCCTTGGAAAGGAACGGCGATGAGCGGTCGATGGCGCGCGCTGTCAGATACGCCTTCCAGTCATCCAGCGAGGCCGAGCCGACCAGGGCCGAGATGCCGGTGATCGCCTTGGGCTGCCAGACCACGAAGGTCTGCTGGGCGCCGAGGCCCGCGGAGTCGAAATAGCCGGCCCAATCGAGGCCCGGCGCCTTGGCGGCGAAGTCGGCGCGGGACCAGTGGTTGTTGCCCTTGGCGACGTCGTTGGTCTCCTCCTGGGTGGCGTGGGCGCGGGCGATCGCGACCTCCAGGGCCAGGATGCGGCCGGCCAGGACGTCGGCGTCCGCCACCGCCGCCAGGGCCAGGATCTTGGCGATGTGCGCCTTATAGGCGGTGCGCATCTCGGCCATGGCGCCGCCGTCGACGTAGAAGGCGCGGTCCGGCATGCCCAGGCCGCCCTGGACCAGGTATGGCGCGTTGGAGGTCGGCGTGTTCATGTCCTGCGACACCCACAGGCCGAACAGTCGCTCGGTGTAGTAGTTGGTGGCGTTGAGCAGATCGACGTCGGCGCGCAGCGTCGTGCCGAGGTAGCGCGACAGTCCGGCCTTGTCGGTGAGCGCCGCGATGGCGTCCAGCTCGGGCTTCAGCGGGGTGACGCCGCGCTGCTCGATCCCGGCCTCTTCCATGAAGGCGGTGTAGAAATCGCCGATCTTCTTCTGGTCGCCCGCAGCGTTCGTCTTGGCCGCCATCTCCTCGACGATGGCCCGGGTGCGTCCCTCGGCCTTTTCGGTCAGCAGGGTGAAGGTGTTGTAGGCCGAGCGGTCGGCGGGGATTTCGGTGGTCTTGACCCAGCCGCCATTGGCGTAGGCGAAGAAGTCGTCTCCGGGCACCACGGCCTTGTCCATGCCCGCGATGTCGAAGCCGAAGGTCCCGAACACTGGACGCGCGGGGGGCGGCGGGGACGGCAGACACCCGGCCAGGCCGGCGGCCCCGCCGGACAGCAGCAGGAAGCGGCGGTTGAGGATCATCTGGGACATGGGCGTTCCTTCGGGATCAGGAGGCGCGAACCCTAGGCGAAGCCTCGGGGCGCTGCTCCTTAAGTAAATGTAATGCGCGAAGGGGCCTTACGGCTCCTCGCCACCGACGAAATCCTGGGCGAACTCGGGCGCGTCGTCGCCGTCGTCCATTGAAAGCAGGTCGCCATCGTCGGCGCGAGTGGGGTCGGGAACCTCGAAGCCGGCGGGCACGCCCATGTCGAGCAGGCCCGCGGCCTTCATCTCGGCGGCGCCGGGCAGGTCGCCGAGGTTGGCCAGGGAGAACTGCTCAAGGAACAGGTCGGTGGTGCCGTAGGTGACCGGGCGGCCGGGCGAGCGCCTGCGGCCGCGCAGTCGCACGAAGCCCATCGCCAGCAGCAGGTCGAGGGTGCCCCGGTTCAGCGACACCCCCCTCACCTGCTCGATGTCGGCGCGGGTGACGGGCTGGTGGTAGGCGATGATGGCCAGGGTCTCGAGCGCGGCTTTGGAAAGGCGGCGCGGCTCCTCGCGCTCCTCAGTCATCAGCCACGCGAGGTCAGGCGCGGTACGCAGGCGATAGCGGCCCGCCACCGTCTCAAGCTCGACACCGCGGCCGGCGTAGCGGGTGCGGACCGCCTCGATGGCGCGGCCGGCGTCGGCGCCTTCCGGCAGGCGGCGCTGGATGTCCTCAAGGCTCAGCGGCCCGGCGGCGGCGAACAGCAGGGCCTCGACCAGGCGTTCGGTCTCGGCGGGGTCGCGCAGGGTGGCGCTCATGACTTCACCATCATGGGGTCAATTCCAGCGGGAAGCCGATCTCGCGTGCCCGGACATATATCTCCTCGAAGGCGTCCAGCTGCTTGGCTTCCAGCATGCCGTCCTTCACCAGCTCCAGCGACGCCGACAGGGTCGAGGCGACGAAGGACGCACGGCTGGGACCCCCGGCCGGATGGCCCTGGGGGGCGACGCCGCCCAGGGCGGTCCAGGCCTTTAGCCGTGGAAGCATCTCGCGCATGCGCTCGCGGGCGTCGTCCAGCGGATAGGCCTCAACCGCCATGGGCGTGTACTGCCGCTGGGCTTCCTTTTGGCGCTGGGAAACGTAGGCCACCATCAGGTCGTAGAGGCTGGCCTCGATCTCGCGCGACGGGATCACCACCTGGGCCTCGGGATCACCGCGGGTGAAGACGTCGCGGCGCAGTTGGGGCAGCGCCCGCATCTGGTCCACCGCCTTGCGCATGGCTTCCAGCTTCATGAGGCGGAAGGCGAGCGCGGCGGCCATCTCCTCCGGCTCCATGCCCTTCTCCGCTGGCCGCTCGGGCTTGGGCAGCAAGAGGCGCGATTTCAGGTAGGCCAGCCAGGCGGCCATCACGAGATAGTCCGCCGCCAGCGAGAACCGCCGGTTCCGCGCCTCCATGACGAAGGCGAGGTACTGCTCGGCCAGGCGAGTGATCGACAGCTTCAGCAGGTCGACCTTCTGGGTCCGGGCCAGAGCCAGCAGCACGTGCAGCGGGCCCTCGTAGCCGTCGATGTCGACCACCAGGGACTCGCCCGCCTCGGCCGCTCCCTCGGCGGCTTCGAATTCGAGGGAGGACTGGAAGAGGTCGCCGCTCACGCTTCACCCACCGCCGGTCCGGCGCGGGCGACCACGCCGTCGAAGTACTCGGCGAAGCGGGCCCGGGCCCAGTCGATGTCCAGGGGTTCCGGATTACGGACGATGCGCGACAGGGCGGCGTCGGCGCGGCGCTTGCCCGCACCCTTCAGCTCGCCCGCGCCTTCGACCACGCCGATCATCTCGTCCATCACGCCATTGCAGTGCAGGACAACATCGCACCCCGCGGCTATGGAGTCCCGCGCCCGGCTGACGAAATCGCCGCCCAGGGCCTTCATCGACAGGTCGTCGGTCATGATCAGGCCGCCAAAGCCGATGTCCTTGCGGACGACGCGCATCACCTTCTTCGACTGGGTGGCGGGCTTTTGCTTGTCGATGGCGGTGTAGACGATGTGGGCGGTCATAGCCGCGGGCATGTCTGAGTTGGCGCGGAAGGTCGCGAAGTCGATCGCCTCCAGCACCTTGCGCTTCGCATCCACCACCGGGAGGTCGTGGTGGGTGTCGGCCAGCGCGCGGCCGTGGCCGGGGATGTGCTTGATCACCGGCAGAACGCCGCCGGCCATCAGGCCCTCAGCCTGGGCGCGACCAAGGGTGGCGATGGCGGAAACGTCCATGCCGAACGCCCGGTCGCCGATGATGTCGTGGGCGCCGGGCTGGGGCACGTCCAGCACAGGGGCGCAGTCGACGTTGATGCCGAGCAGCCGAAGATCGTGGGCGATCAGGCGACCGCCGAGGCGGGCGAGCTCGCGCGCGGTCATCGGATCGTTGGTGGCCTGGGCGAAGGCCTGGGCGGGCGGATAGTCGGGCCAGTGGGGCGGGCGCAGGCGTCGCACCCGGCCGCCCTCCTGGTCGATCAGGACAGGGGCGTCAGCGCGCCCGACGGTCTCACGCAGGGCGTCGATCAACGCCCGGGTCTGGTCGGGGTTGTCGATGTTGCGCTTGAACAGGATGAAGCCCCAGGGCTGGGCATCCCGGTAGAACGCGATCTCTTCGGGCGTCAGGACCTGGCCGGCGCAGCCGAGGATGCAGGCGCGCGTCACGCCCGCATCACTTCACGATCAGGCGCGGCCGGCGGACTTCAGCGCGGCGCAGAAGGCCTGGGCGTCGGCCTTGGCGAAGCCGGTGAAAGCGGTGCGGTAAAGCGTCTGGCCGTCACGCTCGACCGGCTCGACGTTCTTGCCACGGCCCGAGGTGTAGCGGGCGAAAGCGGCGCGCACCTTGGCGTATTCGCTGTTGGCGATCGCGGCGCTGGAGAAGGCGCCGATCTGGACGACCGAGTTGCCCGAAGCTGTGGCGGGCGCGGCGTCGGCGACGCGAGTCGGCGCGGGCGCGACGCGAGCGGGCGGCGGGGTCGGGGCGACGCGGGCCGGGGTAGCAACCGGAGCGGCAGGCGGCAGCGCGGCCTCAGCCACCGGCGACGCGGGGCGCAGGACGGTCACGCCGCTGCGCGCTTCCGCAGCATCGTTGGCGGCGACCACCGTCGGCGTCGGGCGGGCCTGCGGCGTTTCGGGCGGGGCGGCGAAGGTGGGCGCGGCCTGGCCGGAGTTGGCGTCGTCGACATAGACCTGAAGGTTGTCGCTGGCGTCCAGCGGACGGGCCTCGGCGATCGGCGGGCCCTTCACGGCCGGCAGGCTCTCGCCGACAACGCGCGGCGGCTCGTTCGCGCCGCGAATGCCCGACTGGTAGAACAGCGCCACCGCCCCGACCATCACCAGCAGCACGACGGCCGAGGCGATCAGTGTCAGAGGCATGGGCCGGCGCTGGCGCGTCATGCGCGCGTCGAAGGCCAGGGGGTCGTCGGTCGGGGGCGTGTAGGCGCCGCGGTCGTAGTCGGACATGGGAAAACTCGGGCTCAGGGTCTGTGAAACGAATCGCAGACGAACTGGGCCAAGATTAGACGGAAAGGTTAACGGGTGTTGGGTTCTGGGGCCCCATCCACAAATTTGATTTCACCAGTTTCCGTCATCCTCGGGCGGTAGGGAGCGCAGCGACCGAAGACCCGAGGATCCAGCAGTGCAACACCTGAAACGGGGCGCCTGCGATCAATCCCACCCAGCTTTGCACACTGCGCTGCTGGGTCCTCGGGCCTGCGCATCCATCTGCGACGGATTCTCCGCCCGAGGATGACGGAGTGAGTGGAGGTCAAACCTCGTGCCCGACTTCCAGGCGGAACAGCCGCTTGTGCTCCTCGATGGCGTAGCGGTCGGTCATGCCGGCGATGTAGTCGCAGACAGCGCGGGCGCGGTCAGCCTCGCCGCCCTGGGCCTTGTCGAACCATTCGGTGGGCAGGACCTCGGGCTCGCGCATGAACAGGGCGAACAGCTCCGAGACGATGCGCTTGGCCTGGCTGCGGGTGCGGTTGACCCGGTAGTGGCGGTACATGCGCTCGTAGAGGAAGGCGCGCAGGCGGCCGAGGGACTCCAGGGTCGGGGCCGAGAACTGGACTAGGTGCTTGCCGGCCAGGCGGACGTCCTCGGGGGTGCGGATGTTCATCGCCTCGACCCGGCGGCCGGTCTCGGCGATGACGTCGTCGATCATCACCCCGATCAGGCGGCGCACGGCCTCCAGGCGTAGCATACGGTCGTCCACGTCGGGCAGGTCCTCGCGGCACTGGATCAGAACCGGCCCGATCAACGGCACCTGCATGAGGTCCGGCACGGTGAACAGCCCGGCCTGCAGGCCGTCGTCGACGTCGTGGTTGTTGTAGGCGATGTCGTCGGAGATGGCGGCGACCTGGGCCTCCGCGGAAGCGAAGGTGTCCAGTCGCAGGTCCTGGCGGGCGTTGTAGGCGACCACCGAGGCCCAGGCCGGCTCGCCCAGCTTCTGGTCCACCGGGCCGTTGTGCTTGATGACCCCTTCCAGGGTCTCCCAGCTGAGGTTCAGGCCCAGAAAGCGCGGATAGCGCTCCTCCAGCTCCGTGACCACACGGAACGTCTGGACGTTGTGATCGAAGCCGCCGAAGGGCTGCATGTTCTTGTGCAGCTCGTCCTCGCCGGCGTGGCCGAAGGGCGGGTGGCCGAGGTCGTGGGCGAGCGCGACGCCTTCGGCCAGGTCGTCATCCAGCCCCATGGCCTTGGCCAGGGATCGGGCGATCTGGGCGACCTCAAGCGAGTGGGTCAGGCGGGTACGGTAGTAGTCGCCCTCGTGGGCCACGAAGACCTGGGTCTTCTCCTTCAGCCGCCGGAACGCCGTGCAGTGGATCACCCGGTCGCGGTCGCGCGCGAACGGTGTGCGGGTGCGGCTGTCGGCCTCGGGATACAGGCGGCCGAGGCTGGCCGTGGGGTCGGCGGCCCAGGAAACGCGGGCGGGCGCAGGTTTGAAAGGCGCGTTCAAGGACGTCTCCGTGGGGCGGTCGGGTCTTTCCCTTCGCGGCCCGCGCCCTCATATAGCGCAAAGGAGCCGCCCGCACCCATGCCAGAGCCCACGACTGAACCCGTCACCCTGTCCCGCGCCGCCGCCGGCCGCCTCCGCGCCCTGTCGCAGGCGGAAGGACGCGCGCTGATGCTGCGGGTGGCGGTGGATGGCGGCGGCTGTTCGGGCTTCCAGTACGCCTTCGACCTGGTGGAAGCCGGCGAGCCGGACGACGTGCGCGTCGAATATGCCGGCCAGGCGGCCCTGATCGACCCGGTTTCCCTTCCCCTGCTGGCGGGATCAGAGATCGATTTCGTCGACGAGATGATCGGCGCTCAGTTCCGCGTCCACAACCCCCAGGCCAAGTCCAGCTGCGGCTGCGGCGTCAGCTTCTCGCTTTGACGGCCACCGCTTTCGCAGCCTCGACCACCGCCGCCAACTTCATCAAGACGCACCGATAGCGCTTGAGGCGACCCGCCCCGCCCCCTAGCCTTGCCGACTTGCGAGGACTCGGATGCGGATCGCCACCTGGAACGTCAACTCGGTCAACGCCCGGATCGACACGGTCGAAGCGTGGCTGCGCGAACACGCGCCCGACGTGGTCTGCTTCCAGGAGATCAAGTGCGAGGAGCCCAAGTTCCCCGCCACCGTGTTCGAGGCCCTGGGCTACAACTGCGCGGTCTGGGGGCAGAAATCCTACAACGGCGTGGCCATCCTCTCGAAGTTCCCGATCGGCGACGTGCGGCGCGGCCTGCCGGACCCCGAGCCGGAGGAGCAGTCGCGCTACATCGAGGCGGTGATCGAGGCGCCGCGCCCGGTTCGGGTCGGCTGCATCTACCTGCCCAACGGCAACCCCATCGCCACCGACAAGTTCGCCTACAAGCTGCGCTGGATGGAGCGGCTGCGAGGGCATGCGGCCGAGCTGCTGAAGCTTGAGGAGTCGCTGGTGCTGTGCGGCGACTACAACGTCATCCCCGAGCCCGTGGACGCTAAGAACCCGCAGAACTGGACCGGTGACGCGCTGTTCCAGCCGGAAAGCCGCGCCGCCTGGCGGGCGATGAAGGGCCTGGGCCTGACCGAGGCCAGTGAGTTGGGCGACGAGCCGCCCGGGACCTACACCTTCTGGGACTACCAAGCCGGGGCATGGCGGCGGAACGACGGCATCCGCATCGACCACCACTTCCTCTCGTCCCAGGCCACCGACCGCTTCATCCGGGTCGACACCCATC
>JANNVY010000469.1:0-4533 GCA_031408375.1 Pseudomonadota bacterium
GGGTCCTTGCCGGACAAGGGAGTCCCCGCCGGCCTCCCTGTTTCCGGGGCTGCGGAACAGGGAGGAACAGGGAGGAACTGGGAGAAACAGGGAGGAACAGGCCGCGGCTCGTCCGATGACCCGGGCCGGGGGTCAGTCCTCCAGGATCAGGGAGTGGTCGCGGGTCTCGCGCATGAACCAGTAGACGGCCAGGGAGACGCCGATCAGGGCGCTGACATAGAGGTAGAACCCCGACTCGTTGCCCTGGGTCTTGAACCACAGGGCCACGGCCTCGGCGGTGCCGCCGAAGACGGCGTTGGCGATGGCGAAGGGCAGGGCCACGCCCAGCACCCGCACCCCCGTGGGGAAAAGCTCGGCCTTCACCACCGCGTTGATGGCGGTGTAGCCCGACAGGATCACCATCCCGGCCAGCACCAGGCCGAAGGCGGCGAGCGGGTCACGGGTGGCGGCCAGGGTGGTCATGAGCGGCCAGGTCAGGAGCAGGCCGCCGACGCCGAAGGCGATCAACAGCGGACGGCGGCCGACCTTGTCGGACAGGTGTCCCACGAGGGGCTGGAGGAGCATGAAGAGAAACAGCGCCGCGGCCGAGATCTCGGTGGCCGTGGTCTTGGAGAAGCCGGAGGTATTGACCAGGAATTTCTGCATGTAGGTGGTGAAGGTATAGAAGGCGACGGTGCCCCCGGCGGTCAGGCCGAAGACGATCAGGGTCTCGCGCGGGTGGCGCAGGAACAGCCACATGGTTCTGGCCCGCTCCTCGCCGCGCACGGCTTCGAACGAGGGTGTCTCGTCGATGCCCCGCCGCAGCCAGAACACCGTCACCGCCAGCAGGCCGCCGACCACGAAGGGGATGCGCCAGCCCCAGGCGTCGAGCTGGTCGGGCGTCAGGATCCGCTGCAGCAGGATCAGCATGCCGAGCGCCAGCAGCTGGCCGGCGATGACGGTGACGTACTGGAAGCTGGACCAGAAGCCGCGCCGGTCGCGCCCGGCCATCTCCGACAGGTAGGTGGCGCTGGCGCCGTATTCGCCGCCCAGGCTGAGGCCCTGGAGCAGGCGGGCCAGGACCAGCACGATGGGGGCGCCGACGCCGATGGTGGCGTAGCCGGGGCAGATGGCGATCACCAGCGAGCCGGCGCACATGACGGCCACGGAGAGCGTCAGCGCCGCCTTGCGCCCGCGCCGGTCGGCGTAGGCGCCCATCAGCCAGGCGCCCACCGGCCGGGCGAAGAAGCCGACGGCGAAGACCACAGCGGCGCTGAGCAGCTGGGCGGTGCGGTCGCCCTCGGGGAAGAAGGCCTTGGCGAAATAGAGGCTGAAGGAGGTGTAGACGAACCAGTCGTAGTACTCGACCAGGTTGCCGGCCGAGCCGCCCAGGATCGAGCCGAGCCGGTTCATCGGCCTGGGCGCGGTGGTGTCGAGGCTGGTGGTTTCCGACATGGCGTCCCCCTGGCGAGGGCGCGAGGCTAAGGCGTTTGCGGGGCCTGCGCCACCGCCGATGGCGGGCAGGTTCTTCAAGGAAGTGCGCGGCTTGCCCGCCCGCGACAAACCCTTCAAGGTCCCGGCCGGAAATCGGGGAGTGGGCCATGGCGGGGATGTATCTGCGGGCGGCGGGGCTGGCGGCGGTCGTGGCGATGACGGCGCTGGTGGGCGGCTCGGCGGACGCGCGCGGCCCGACGCCGCTGGAGCCGGCGTCGCTGCTGACCTGGCGCTGGGTCGCCGACCCGCAGGTCTCGCCCGACGGCCGCCGGGTCGCCTATGTGCTGCAGACCACCGCCGAGGAAGGGACCAAGTACACCGGCGACATCTGGGTCGTGCCCTCGACCGGCGGCGAGGCCCGGCCGCTGGTGACAAACCCGGCCAATGACCGCCTGCCGCGCTGGTCGCCCGACGGCCGCACCCTGGCCTTCCTGTCCAACCGCTCGGGCAAGACCCAGATCTGGATCCTGGAGTCCGAGGGCGAGCCCTGGCAGCTCACCGACAGCGTCGTCGACGTCGGCGCCTTCACCTGGTCGCCTGACGGGCGGCGGATCGCCTACGCCGGCAACCCCGCCAAGCCCGGCGAGGAGAAGGCCGACTACAAGCCGCCCCGCCAGGTGGTCTTCACCACCGAGCGGCTGAACGTGCGCAACGACGGCACGCCCGGCTTCCGCAGCGAGGACATCGCCCAGATCTTCACCGTGGCGCTCAGCGCCGACCGGTCGAAGGTCAAGCCGGTCCAGATCACCCGCGACGCCTACGACCACGGCGACCTGCAGTGGTCGGCCGACGGCGCCCGCATCTACTTCGACACCAACGACAAGGGCGACGAGCAGGACTACGTCCGCTTCGACACCGAGATCCTCAGCGTGCCCGCCGACGGCTCCTCGGCGCCCGTGCGGGTGACCGACCGGCGCGGCGGCGACGACAGCCCGCGCCTGTCGCCTGACGGCCGGATGATGGCCTGGATCGGCGGCGACGTGGATGTGAATGCGTTGCGCGCTTACGACCCCGACCGCCTCTATATCCGCACCCTGGGCTCGGACGAGCCGCGCGCCGTCGCCATCCCCGGCGCCGCCGGCGACGGCGTGACCACCGATTCCGCGCCGCCCAAACAACCCGGCGAGAGCCTGGCCTGGAGCCGCGACGGCCGCTTCGTCTACTTCCGCGGCGCCTGGCAGGGGCGCTCGAACCTCTACCGCGCCGACGCCCGAACCCTGAAGGTCGAGCTGGTCTCCAGGGGCTTCGACGGCGACCTGATGGGCTTCAGCGTCGGCGGCGCGGCCGGCTCCGGCGAGCGCATCGCGGCGCTCTATTCCACCCCGACCCAGCCTGGCGACATCTACCTGGTCGGCCCCGACGGCCCCCGACGCCTGACCAATGTCGGCGCCGCCAATGTCGCGGGCGCGACCGTGGCCAATGTCCAGGAACGCTGGGTCAATTCCTTCGACGGAACGAGGATCCAGTACTGGATCGTCACCCCGCCCAACTACGACCGGACCAAGAAATACCCGGCCATCCTCTACATCCACGGCGGCCCGCACGCGATGTACGGCCAGACCTTCTTCCACGAGTTCCAGGTGCTGGCCAACGCCGGCTACGTGGTGGTTTACGGCAACCCGCGCGGCTCCACCGGCTACGGCGGTGAGTTCGGCAACGTCATCCAGCATCGCTACCCCGGCGACGACGCCAAGGACCTGCTGGCGACGCTCGACGACGCCATCAAGCTGGGCTTCATCGACGAGCATCGCCTGGGCGTGGCGGGCGGTTCGGGCGGCGGGGTGCTGTCGTCCTGGCTCATCTCCAACTGGCCCGACCGCTTCCAGGCCTCGGTGGTGGAGCGCGCGGTGCTGGACTGGCGCCAGATGATGGGTTCCGACATCCCGCTCGTCGTCGGCCAGCAGTGGTTCGCGCGTTTCCCGTGGCAAGACCCGGAGAGCTACGCGGCCCGGTCCTCAATCACCCTGGTCGACCGGGTGAAGACGCCGGTGCTGGTCATCCATAACCAGGAGGACTACCGCGTCCCCATCGGCCAGGCGCTGGACTACTACGGCTCGCTGAAGGCGGCGCGGAAGACGGCCAGGCTGGCGGTCTTCCCCAACTCCAGCCACGGCATGAGCCGCGACGGCACGCCCGAGCAGCGGGTGGCGCGCCTGAAGCTGATCGTCGAGTGGATGGACCGCTGGCTGAAGCCGGCGGGGGGGCCGTCTGCCGAACCCTAGCTTCCGAGCACCCGCTTCAGGAACCTTGCGCCCAGCTCGACCCCGCCGGGGTCGATGCCGTGCTGCAGGCCGGGGCGGATGTGGGCCTCCATGGGAAACTCCAGAGCTTCCAGGCAACCCACGGTGAAGTGGAAGCACGGGCCCAGCGGCAGCATCGGGTCGCGGTCGCCGTGGATCAGCATGACCTCGGGCTTGCACTTCAGCTCGGCGCCCAGGCCGCGCGGGTCGGCGACCATGCCGGAATAGCCCAGCACGCCGGCGATCGGCTTGTCGCGCCGCGGGGCGACGTGCAGCGCCATGACCGTGCCCTGGGAGAAGCCGATCAGGACCACCTTGTCCGGGGTCAGGTCGTGGCGTTCCAGCTGCTGGTCGATGAATGCGTCCAGCGCTGGTCCGGCGGCGGCCACCCCCGCCTTGCGCTCCTCCAGGCTGAAGGTCTGGACCTCCCACCATTGGTAACCGCCAGGGGTGTCGGCGCAGGGCTGGACGGCATGGGGCGAGACCCACAGGGCGTCGGGCAGGATCGACTGCCATTGCGGCACCAGCCCTATCAGGTCGTCGCCATTTGAGCGCAGGCCGTGCAGCAGGACGACGAGCTGTTTCGGCTTGCCGCCGGAGAGCGGCGGGACGGCGGGGCCGTCGAGTTGGGGAAGGTCGGTCATGGTTTTCCGGTGCGGGATCGTGAAGCGCCGGTCAACGAAAAACCCCCGCCACGGGGCGAGGGTTTATGCGTCGTCAGCGTGCGTGAGAGGGGCCTATTGGCAGGCGAGGCATTCCTCGTAGTCGGTCTTGGCGGAGGCTTCCATGTCGACCTTCTCGGCGGTCTCGGCGCCGGCGA
>JANNVY010000470.1:0-4320 GCA_031408375.1 Pseudomonadota bacterium
GCGATGGCCAGCGCCTTGCCGCAGTTGTTGCGCTTCATCATCGAGATGGCCTCGGGTACCCAGGCGTTCTGGTCGAGCAGGCGACCGACGGCCAGGGCGCCCTGGTAGCCGAGCGCGATCTCGGTCGACATGTCGGCCAGCTTCTTCTGCACCAGCTGGCGCGAGGACAGCGGGCGGCCGAACAGGATGCGCTCGGAGACGTATTCGCGGGCCCGCAGGAAACAATCCTCGGCCGCGCCCATGGCGCCCCAGGAAATGCCGTAGCGCGCCTTGTTCAGGCACGAGAACGGCCCGCGCAGACCCTTCACGCCGGGCAGCAGGGCGTCCTCGCCCACAACCACGTCCGACAGGCCGATGTCGCCGGTGATCGACGCGCGCAACGACAGCTTGCCCTCGATCTTGTTGGCCGAGAAACCGTCGAGCGTTGACTCGACGATGAAGCCGCGGATCTCGCCGTCCAGCTTGGCCCAGACGATGGCGATGTCGCTGATCGGGCTGTTGGTGATCCAGTACTTGCCGCCGTTCAGCCTGTAGCCGCCGGCGACCTTCTCGGCCCGGGTCTTCATCGAGGCGGGGTCGGAACCGCCGTCCGCCTCGGTCAGGCCGAAGCAACCGATGACTTCGCCGGCCGCCATCTTGGGGAGCCAGCGCATCTTCTGCTCTTCGGTGCCGAAGGCGTAGATCGGATACATGGCCAGCGACGACTGCACGCTCATGGCCGAGCGGTAGCCGGAATCCACCGCCTCGATGGCGCGCGCGATCAGGCCGTAGGCGACGTGGGTCACGCCTGATCCGCCGTACTGCTCCGGCAGGGTGGCGCCCAGGAAGCCCATGGCCCCCAGCTCGGTCATGATTTCGGGATCGAACCGCTCGTCGGCAAAGGCGGACACGACGCGCGGCAGGAGCTTGTCCTGGGCATAGGTCCGGGCGGCCTCGTAGATGGCGCGCTCGTCCTCGGTAAGCTGGCCGTCGAGGTCCAGCGGGTCTTCCCACTTGAAGGTCCTGGCGGGCGCCTTGGCGGCTGCGGCGTCGAGCGGCATGGTCATTTCTCTCGTCAGGCGCGCAGAATATCGCTTCGGCGCGGCCCGTGCTAATTGACTGCTTCGGCCGAGGAGGCCGTTCGGGGGAGCCTCTAGCTCAAAGCGGCCCCGCGAAACAGGGGGGCCTGACCAGGGAATGTCCGTGCAAGCGACCGACCGTAGCCAGACCGCGCCGCAGACGGCGCAGGGAAACAGCGCCTTCGACCGCCTGTTCCTCGAACATCCGCGCGATGTCGGCGAGAGCTATGTCGAGCACTTCGGCCATTCCGCCAGCTACGGGTTCCGGGTGCTCAGCATCGCCTGTTGCTGCTTCATCCACGCCCTGATCCCCAGCGTCCACAAGACCACCGCCTCGAGCCGCATCTGCAAGCTGGCCGACGAACTGGACGACCGCGCGCAGGAAGCCCGCGAAGAACGCTGCCGCCAGTCGGGAAGCTACGACCCGGGGCTGTAGGGTGCGGTTCGCGGGGCTGATCGGCCTGATCTCGTTGGCCGGCTGCGCTACCAACGATTGGTATCCCGACAGCTTCCCTTTGCCGCCGCACGAAATTCCCGTCACCGCCATGTCGGCTGGGCTCAGCGTCACGGATCGGCACCTTGAGCGATATTTCCCGCAACGGGCTGCCGCTCAAGGCATAAGCGGGCGCGCAAGCGTGTGGTACGTCGTCGGCGCGAACGGGAAACTCGAAGCTTGCCAGCCTATGACCGAATTCCCCCGCGACATGGGTTTCGGGACCGCGGCCGTGCGCGCGGCCAACAAGTTCCGGGCGACCGGGCCGGAGGCTCCAGAGGGCCGTCAGGTCGAGATCCGGTTGGCCTTCCAAGCCTACGCGGATGTCGAGGTCGAGTGCGAAGTTACCGTCGAGCGGATCGCCGCGGGTTGTCGCGCCATCGATAGCTACTGGCGCACCGGCTACGCCCCGGCCCAGGCCGTCGAGATGGCCGAGGGCAAGCCACCCCGCTACAATATTTCCACCCTGCATCCACACACCGACCGCTGGAACGTCTCCGTGCCCATTCCCCTGCCGCCCGAATAGACCCGCTTCGCGGGCGACGGTCGCGGGGGTAAGGGTGGAGCCATGACCGAATCCGCAACCCCCACCGGCCCCCTCGCTGGCGTCGTCGTCCTAGACATGTCCCGGGTCCTCGCCGGCCCCTGGTCGACGCAGATGCTGGCCGATCTCGGCGCCGACGTGATCAAGGTCGAGCGGCCGGGCGCGGGGGACGACACGCGCGCCTGGGGGCCGCCCTTCACCACTGACCGCGACGGCAAGCCCTCGGACGCCGCCTACTATTTCGCCGCCAACCGCAACAAGCGCTCGATCACCGTCGACATGGCCAAGCCGGAGGGCAACGCCCTGCTGCGCGAGCTGGCGGCCAAGGCCGACGTTGTGGTGGAGAACTTCAAGACCGGGGGGCTGGCCAAGTACCACCTCGACTATGCGTCTCTGAAGGCGGTGAACCCCCGACTGGTCTACTGCTCGATCACCGGCTTTGGCCACGACGGACCCCACGCCCACAGCGCCGGCTACGACTACATGATCCAGGCCATGGGCGGGCTGATGTCGATCACCGGTCAGGCCGAGGGCCATCCCGGCGGCGAGCCGATGAAGGTCGGGGTCGCGGTCGCCGACCTGTTCACCGGCATGTACGCCTCTTCGGCCATCCTGGCGGCCCTGCTGCACGCGCGCGCCACGGGCCAGGGCCAGGCCATCGACATGGCGCTGTTCGACGTCCAGGCCGCCATGCTGGCCAATATCGCCACCAACTGGTTCGTCTCGGGCGTGGTTCCGGCGCGGATGGGCAACGCCCACCCCAACCTGGTGCCCTACCAGCCGTTCTCGACGGCGGATGGCGCGATCGTCATCGCCGTGGGCAACGACGGCCAGTTCCATGGGCTGTGCCGGGTGCTGGGCGATGCCAGCCTGGCGGACGACCCGCGCTTTGTCGGCAACGCCAACCGGGTGCGCAACCGGATCGCGCTGGTTCCCCTGCTGACCGCGCTGACGGTCACGCGCACCACGCGCGAATGGATCGACCTGCTGGAGCCCGCGGGCGTGCCCTGCGGCCCGATCAACACCGTCGACAAGGTGTTCGAGGAACCCCAGGCGAAATTCCGCGGCCTGGTTGTGGAACAGACGCGGGCGGACCTGGCTGCGCCGGTGAAGACCGTGGCCAGCCCCTTCCGCCTGTCGGAGACGCCCGTCAGCTACCGCTGCGCCCCACCGGCGCTCGGGGCCGACACGGACGCGGTGCTGGGCGAGATGCTGGGGCTGGACGCGGCGGCGCTGGACGCTCTACGCGGCAAGGGCGCGATCTAGTAGCTGCGCCCGATGCGGCCGAAGCCCGCCACGGCGGCGGCGGCGAAGGCGCCGTAGCGTTCGGCGGTGTGGTGGTCGGGGGCCTGGCCCTGGGCGGCGACGCGGCCACCTTCGATGACGCTCCAGCGCCAGCCGTCGTTCTCAGGCTGAACCCGTACGGGATTTTCGGTCTCGGACGTTGTGCTCATGGCGCGTCTCCCCAGAATAGGTCCGGAGGGTGCCTCGGCGCCGCGCAGGCCCGATGGCGGGCGATGTGGAGATTCGGTGCAGAAAGCCCTACCTGATCCTTAACGGGCAAGGGATTGCGCGCCCCCTTCTCCGGAGGAGAAGGAGGGAACCTGCACACCGGAGCGCCCCTGGCGCGCAGGTTCTTGGGTGGGAGGTTGAGGGGGAACCACCCCGGTCAGTGACTGCCCCCCGATAGCCTTCAGACGTCACGTTGCCCCCTCAATCTTCCGCGCAAGGACCTCCGCGCTTCGCGCTCCGGTGCGCGGAGACTTCTTTCTCCTCCGGAGAAAGAGGCATCACCGCGACAGCGGCAGGGTCACCTCGAACGCTGCGCCCGACTTGGCCGCCACGACCGAAATACCCGCGTGGCTGGCGGCCAGCAGCGATCTGGCGATGGACAGGCCAAGGCCGGTTCCACCGTCTTCTCTGCGGGTAGTGAAGAAGGGTTCGAACAGCCGCGCCCGGTCGCCCTCTGCGATGCCCGGGCCGTTGTCGGTGACGGTCAGGATCACCGCGTCCTCGGCCTGCCGCGCGGCGATCGCGACCTTCGTGGCACCGGCCTGGCGGCTGTTTTCCACCAGGGCGGTCAGCACCACCTCGATGGTGCGCTCGGGCACGGCGACCGGGTCCAGCCCCGGCAGCCGGGCGGTGACCTCGAAGCCTTCCACCGCCAGGCCGTCTGCGACGCGGCGGATGGGGGTCGCCAGGTCCGCGGCGACGTCGGCCTCGGG
>JANNVY010000471.1:0-7967 GCA_031408375.1 Pseudomonadota bacterium
TCGTTTCATCCTGCTGAAGACCCAGAAAACGGGCGGGACGAGCGTTGAGCTGGCGCTGTCGCAGATCTGCGGTCCCGACGACATCGTTACCCCGCTCACCGAAGACGACGAGAAGCTGCGCGGGGCGGTGAAGGCCCAGAACTACGAAATTCCCGAGGCGCGCCGGGACGCTTCGGCCCCGCTGCTGCGCCTGCTGGGTAAGCGTGGCCCGCGCGCCGGCACCGAATTCCACGAGCATATGAATGCGCGGGACGTGCGCCGCGCTATCGGGCCGGAGGTCTTCGACGCCTATCTGAAGGTCACCATCGTGCGCAATCCGTGGGACCGGGAGGTGTCGCGCTACTTCTGGGCCACGCGCGGCGACGCCAACCCGCCGCCCTTCGACCGATGGGTGCGCAAGACCTCGAGCCGCCCGGAGCGAAAGACCTGGGAGATCTATTCCCTGGGCGACCGCTGCATCGCCGACGTGGTCATGCGCCACGAGACCCTGGATGCGGACTTCGACGCCCTTCTGCAGCAGCTGGGATGCGCCGGCGCCGTCAGTCTGCCCAAGGCCAAGGGCAAGTTCCGGCCCAAGCGGGACTATCGCGAGTTCTACACGCCGGAGACGCAAGCCATCGTCGGGCGCCGCTATGCCCGCGAGATCGCCCACTTCGGCATGGCGTTCGGCGGCGGGGCCTAGACCCTGAAGAAGGGTCTAGGCCTATGTCTGGAGCACGTCCGGGCGCGAAACCGGGACCAATTTTGCCTGACGTGCTCTAGCTGAAGATGGCGCGGGCCAGCTGGCGGGTCATCTTTGCCCGGCCGGTGCGGGGCTCGACGTGGTTGATGTCCGAGAAGTCCTCGCCGGTCAGGTCGAAGGCGGCGACCGGGACCAGTTCGATTCCCGGCAGGGCCGCGACAGTCTTCTCGATCGCGGCATAGCGTTCACCGCGATGCTCCGGCCGTAGTTCGGCCAGCATGGCGGGGTCGGCGGGGTGGATGAAACAGACCGTCCGGTCGGCTACGGCGGTCAGGGTCAGGATGCCCTTTGACCAGTCGTCGATCAGCGCCGGAATGATCTCGACGTCGCCGGCGTAGGCGCGCGCGACTTCGAGGTCGCGCTTGCGCTCCCACTTGGCGCGCACCTTTCGGCTGACCGGATCACGGGTGAAGACCCAGCCCCCGCGCACGGCGGCCACCCACTCGAACCCGGCGTCCAGTTCACCCTCGGCGAAGGCCGTCAGTTCACCGGTGAAGAAGCTCTCGGGCAGTTCGATATCGGCCTTGGGGGGCAGGACGCTGACGTGCATCGGGTCCAGCTCGAAGATGGCGACCGCCAGTCGAACACCCGATCGTTCGCAGCAGTCCTTCACATAGAGGCACAGCCGGTTGGCGCCCTCGGCGCTGAGGCCGGGGAGGCCGGCGTTGACGAAGATCACATCGTGGCCGGCGCGTTTGGCCTCGTCCTCGAAGTCGGCGGGCCACAGGCCCCGGAAGATGCCGGACGACCCGATTGCCAGCACCAGGGGCTTGTCGGCGGTCAGCAGGACTTGCGGCAGGTGCTGGATGAACTGCAAGGTGCGGTTGGTGCGGTGGCTGAGGACTTCGTCGGCCGACAGCTTGGGCCCGCGCGGGGTCAGCGCCTGCTTCACCTTGGCGGCGAGCCGGGCGATCAGGCCCTTGCCCTGGACGGCGCCGGGATCCAGCGCCGCAAGCATGCCCTTGAAAGACATCATCGACAGATCGACGACGGTCTCGGGGCTTAGCGTGCGGCCGTAGATGCGTTCCAGCTCGGCGGTCAGGCCGACGAAGCTGAGGGAATCCATGCCCGCCGCGATCAGGGTCGGCGCCGCGAGGATGCGCTTGGGCTCCATGGCCGGCGAGACTGAGCGGATCGCCTCCATCAGCTGGCGCTCCCCCGGCGACAGATCAGCCAAGGCCGCCTCGTCGCTGCGGGCCTCCAGCAGGGCGGCGACCTCGCGCGCCACGCCCGCGCGATCGACCTTGCCGCTGGCGCCGGTGGGGAAGACCGGCAGCGCCAGCACCCGGGCAGGCACCATGTAGTCAGGGACAGTCCTTTCGGTGGCGGCGATGATGGCCGCCTCGTCGATGCTGGCGGCTTCGACGGCGGCGACGATGTAGCGGCCCGAGGGCTCGTCCGGCGGCCAGGAAATGGCGATGGCGTTGGCGCCGCCGGCCGCGGCGCGCAGGGCGGCCTCGATCTCGCCCAGCTCGATGCGGAAGCCGCGCACCTTCACCTGGTTGTCGATGCGGCCGAGGTAGCGGATCAGGCCGTCGGACTCGCGGATCACCCGGTCGCCGGTGCGATAGGAGACCGCGCTCTCGTCGGCCAGGGTGACGAAGGCCTTCGCCGTCCGCTCCGGGTCGTCGAGATAGCCCTCCGAGACCTGGGGCCCTGATAGCAAAAGCTCGCCAGGCGTGCCGTCCGGGACAGTCGCCATATCCTCGCCATGCACGCTCAGCCGCATGGCGTCGAAGGCGTAGCCGATGGGGACGATGTCCTGGTCGGGCAGCGACGCGATCACCGCCGGCGGGATCAGGTAGCGGGCGCAGACGATGGTGACTTCGGTCGGGCCGTACCAGTTTTCGATGCGGCTGTTGGGGGCCGCCATCGCCCAGTCGCGGACGAGCGCCGCGGGCAGGGCCTCGCCGGCGAAATAGGAGGCGCGCAAGGACGGCAGGGCGCCGGGTTTCAGGTCGCCTTGCAGCCGCATCTGGTAGCCCAGCGAAGGCACCGAATACCAGACTGTCAAACCCTGCTCGCGGATGAACTCGGCGGGCCGCGCCAGCTCCTCCGGCGTCGGCACGATCAGGTGCGCGCCGCCGATCCAGCAGGTGAACATGTCGTGCACGGACACATCGAAGGTCAGCTCGAAGACCTGCGAGAAGCGGTCGTCGGGCCGCGCGCCGACCATGGGCATTGCGACGTCGAGATAGGCGGTCAGGTTGGCGTGGGTGATCGGCACGCCCTTGGGCTCGCCGGTGCTGCCTGAGGTGAACAGCATGTAGACGCGCCGGTCGCCCGGAACGTCGGCGGGCGGCTGGGACAGGGCGGCGGCGGCGTAGCCCGCCTTGCGGTCGGCGCAGTGAATCACCTCGATGTTGCGCGCCAGCTCGGGCGCGGCCTTCAGCATCCCGGCGAGAGCCTCGGCGGCGCGCTCGCCGCAGACGATGCGCGGGGCGCCGGACTTCTTCAGGACGATCAGGTTGCGTTGATGAGGATGATCGACATTGACCGGCACATAGGTGTGTCCCGCCAGCAGGGCGGCCAGGATGGCGATGTAGGACGAGGCGTGGCGATGGGCCATGAAGGCCAGGACCGGGGCTGAGGGATCATCCGGCGAAGGCGCGGGCAGGCGGTCGGCCAGGCTGCGCGCGGCGGCCAGCAGCTCGCCATAGGTCCAGGTCTCGCCGTCGGCGGTCAGCGCGGCACTGTCCGGCGCAGCGGTGGCGCGCGCGACGATGCGGTGCGCCAGGCTCCAGGTCGTGGTCATTGGGCCTCGGACTCGACGCGGTCAGCCCTATGGGGGGGATAGGGGGTGGCGACCGGGGTGGTGATGGATCGCAGGCGGGCGACGAACTTCTTCTGGCCGCCCGAATAGAAGGGCATGCGTTCGCCGTTGCCCAGGCGTTCGAAGATCTCGGTGATCTGCGGGATGAACACCGACGGCCCGCCGGACTTCGCGGGCTTGGGGAAGTCGCGGGCGTAGCCAAAGCGGTCCATCAGGTCGCCCAGCCAGGTCTCGACTATGCGGATCTCTCCCTTCGACAGGCTCTGGCGGTACTTGCCGAAATTCAACGCCATCAGCGGCTTTGCAAGGTTGGCGCGCGCGCCGGAGGTCTGGGACAGGCGCGCCGTGTCCTTGGCGGTATGGAAATCGAGCATGGCCGGTTCGAAGCGCAGGCCGAGGAACTTGCACAACGGCGCCAGCACGGCGTCGGGACGGCTGACCAGGTCCTCGTAGCGCTGGAAGAAGACCCTGTCGGGCCCCAGCAGGCCCAGCAGAGCCAGACCGCCCAGCTGGTCTTCGCGCCAGACGGTGAGCGCGTTGCGCACCGACCCGAACTTGTTGCCCAGCCAGCGCTCGCGCCGCGCCTTGGCCGAGGCGAGGTAGTCGCGCGGATCGCGGACCTGAAAGACGAATTTCGCGTCGGGGAAACAGGAGAGCACGAAGAATAGCGCCCGGTGCAGGTTGTTCTCCTTGATGAAGATCGCCGTCGCGCCGGGCTTGGGATCGAGGTCGGCGTAGACGAAGCGCGCCAGCTCCGCGGCCGGCGCGTCGGGATTGGCGTCCAGCCAGGCGGCCAATGCCGCGACCTCGGCCGGCGACTTCAACGAGCCCACCATGTGCAGGATCTGCTCGCGCAGCAGGTCCCAGCCGGGACCGGAACGGGCGCCGCCCGACAAGTGCAGGTTCAGGATCACGTCGCGGGCGAAGTGGTAAGGCGCGGCGGCCTTGATCTTCGAATGGCCGCCCAGGATCTGGCTGATCAGGTTGGAACCCGACCGTTCCGAACAGATCAGGAAAACGAAATTCGGGTCCGCCTTGCGCGACGGAGTTTTCAAGACGCGGAGCCCGGTCGATTGCAGGCGTCGATAGCCATCGGGATTCCAGACGTAGTAGCGTGAGGCCTCATCAAGATTCCAAGCCGCACGGCCCCCCAGATGCACCGCAGGAAAATCATCGCCATCTCCGGGTCCGGCCGGACCGGGAGCACGCTGCTTTCCCTGTTGCTGTCACAGCATAAGGACGTCTTCAACCTCGGACAACTTCGCGATCTATGGGGCGCGTGGGCGAATGACGCGCCCTGCACCTGCGACCACCCCCTGGGCGGCTGCCCGGTCTATTCCAAGGTCGTGCCGGTTGCGGTCGGCGCGCAGGCCGATCTCGCGGTAACTGAGATGAAGTCGGCCATGCAGACCTTCTTCGCCGCGGCCAATCGATTGCCTGACTGGAGTGACGAAGACGCTATCAGCAAGCTCGCCGCCGACCACGCCCCGGTGCTGACGCGGCTGACCAGCGTGCTCGACGCCCTGCAGGCGGCGACCGGGGCCTCCAACTTCATCGATTCCTCCAAGTCCCCGGAGATGGCGCTGGCCCTGTCGCTGACCGAGGGTGCGGATGTGCGGGTGCTCAACCTCGGGCGCGATCCCCGGGCCGTGGCGGTGAGCTGGCAACAGAAGCGCGGCTTCGGGGCCGGGCTGAAATACAGTCGGGTCTGGGCGCGACGCCAACAGGTGCTGGAGCGGTGGTCCCCTGCATTGGGCGGGCGGTTCCTGGCGGTGCGCTATGAGGATCTGGCCGGGGCGCCCGAGGCGACCATCGGGATGATCCACGCCTGGGCTGACCTGCCGGCGACGAAGTGGCTGTTCACCGCGCCCGGGCGGGCGACCATCGATTGGTCAGGCCAGCACCTCTATCCGCCGGCCAACGAGCGGGTTCTGGCCGAGCGAAAGACCGAAGTCGTGATCGCTCCGTCGGAGGGCTGGCGCGGCGGGTCGCACGCGCTGATGCGAGGGCTGGCGATGATCTGGAGCCACCCGCAGGGCCGGGCCTACGTGCGCGGCGGCTAGCGGAACTGTTCGCCGAGGTAGACGCGGCGGACTTCGGGGTCGTTGAGAATGTCGTCCGGGGCGCCTTCGAACAGCACTTCACCCGCGTGGATGATCGAAGCGCGGTCACAGATATCCAGCGTCTCGCGCACATTGTGGTCTGTGATCAGCACGCCGATGCCCTGGCCGCGCAGGTAGGTGATCACCTCGCGGATGTCCTGGATGGCCAGGGGGTCGATGCCGGCAAAGGGTTCGTCCAGCAGCATGAAGGCGGGTTCCGAGGCAAGCGCGCGGGCGATCTCGCAGCGACGACGCTCGCCGCCCGACAGGGACACGGCCGGTGCCTTGCGCAGGTGCTCGATGCGCAGCTCGCCCAGCAGCCGGTCGGTCTCCTTCCGCGCCCGGACGGGATCGGGGTGGTGCATCTCGACCACCGCCAGCACGTTCTCCTCGACCGTCATACCGCGGAAGATCGAGGCCTCCTGGGGCAGGTAGCCGACGCCCAGGCGGGCGCGCTGGTACATCGGCTGGGCGGTGACGTCCTCGCCGTCGATGTAGATGCGGCCGTGGTCGGGCTGGATCAGGCCGGTGATCATGTAGAAGCAGGTGGTCTTGCCCGCTCCATTGGGGCCGAGCAGGCCCGCGACCTCGCCGCGCGCCAGGCGCAAGGAGACGTTGTTGACGACCTTGCGCTGGCGAAACGCCTTGGCCACCCGGTCGACGTAGAGTCCCTCGGGCAGGTCGGCGGGGGCCTCGTAGGCCGGGGCGGTCTGGATCTCTGTGGCCACGGCCTAGTTGGATTTCTTCTCGGGATAGAAGACGCCGCGCACGCGGCCGGGGCCTTCGTCCATGGTGGCGCGGCCGGCGCCGACCTGGACCACCAGGCGCGAGCCCTTCAGCACGTTCTGGCCCTGGGTCAGGACCACGTCGCCGGTGACCACCAGGGTGTCGGCGGCCTGGGTGTAGACGGCGTTGTCGCCGCGCACGACCTGGGTCGGGGAGACGAAATAGACATTGCCCGCCGCTTCCAGGCGCTCGATGTCGCCCATGGCGGCGGTCGGGGCCGTGCCGCCGGTGCGGCCGGCCGCGGCCTTGCCGTGGTGAATCGTCAGGCGATCAGCGCGCAGGCGGTTGGTGCCCTGCAGGGCCTCGACCTTGCCCGCCCAGGTCTGGGTGCGGGCGGCCTCGTCTACCGACAGGCTGTCGGCCGCGATGTCGATTGGGCCGCCGCCCGGCGCGATCTGCGCCTGCGCAGCGCCGAGGCTGAGAGCCGGGCCCAGGCACAGGGCCAGGCCGATGATCGCTACCCAACGCTTCATTTCGTCGTCCTCGCGTTGATTCGCGCCCGCACGTTCCCCTTGAACGTCATGCGCGATCCCTGATCATAGACGGCATAGGACGAAGCGCTGAACTGTCCAAGGGGTCCCGAGCCCCGGACAGGCGAATCGCCGCTGATGACGCCGGTCTTGGTGTCGATGGTGGTCCGTTCCGTGTTGAAACGGTAGCCCGAGCCGACGTCGGAGACCGCGACCCCGCCCGACAACTGCACCCGCTGGGAGCGCTGGTCGTAGACGCCGCGCGCGGCAGTGGCCTGGGTCGGCTTGTTTTCCTTGCTGTTCAGCTTGAGGTTCGGGGCCGTCAGGGTGACCAGTTGGGTGGCGGCCGAGCGCCGCACTGCCTCGGTCGCGCCCAGGACGAAGGACCGGCCCTCGTTGTCCTGGCCGTAGAAGCGGGCGTTGGTGACGCGGATCTGGGCGCCTTCGGTGGCCTTCAGGCCGGTGACCGACGACCACACCGACTTGCCCACCACCCACAGCAACAGCGCGCCGGCCACCGTCACGATGGCGATCGGCAAGGCGCGGCGGAAGAAGTGGATCAGCTTTGAACGCTTGCGCCATTGCGCGGCGGCCGCATGCACCCGCTGGGCGTCAAGCGAGCCTTCCGGAGGGTTGGGCGGCAGGGAGGTCATGGGTCTGATATGGTGACGCTCAGGCGTGGGCGAAGATGTCCACGTCGTCCCACCCTGCAAGATCGAGGCTGGAACGGGCGGGCAGGAAGTCGAAACAGGCCTTGGCCAGGCGGTCGCGGCCCTCGCGCTCCAGCATCTGGTCCAGCTTTTCCTTCAGCGCGTGCAGGTGAAGCACGTCCGAGGCGGCGTAGGTCAGCTGTTCGGGCGAGAGCTTGGCGGCGCCCCAGTCGGAGCTTTGCTGCTGCTTGGACAACTCGATGCCCAGCAGTTCGCGGGTCACGTCCTTCAGGCCGTGGCGGTCGGTGTAGGTGCGCGCCAGTTTCGAGGCGATCTTGGTGCAATAGACAGGGGCGGTGGATTCGGAGACCATGGGCCTGCGCTATCGCCGCGACCCCCTGTGCGTGGTCCAGCTGTCGAGCGGCGACGGTGACGCGCACGTGG
>JANNVY010000472.1:0-3171 GCA_031408375.1 Pseudomonadota bacterium
GGATGGAGCGTTTGCGAAGGGTGCTCATGGGGTGGTCCGGCGTGCGTCCAACGCCGCCTGTTCGACGCGGATGCGATGGCGCAGCATGAGCTGATTCAGCACGGTGAAGACCACCGCCGCCCAGATGTTGTGGAAGGCCAGCGGCAGCAGGGCGATCTCGGCGGTGACGATCAGGTAGTTGGGGTGGCGCACGAAGCGGAACGGACCCTTGGCGACCAGGGGTGCGTCGTCGACGGTGATCACCCGCGTGGTCCAGTACTCGCCAAGCGTCGCGATCACCCAGACGCGGGCGAACTGGAGGACGAGGTAAGCTGCGAGCAGCGTCCAGTCGGGCTGGACGTCGACGGGCGTGGTGAAGGCGATCGCCGCCAGCCAGCTGGCGTGCATCGCCACCATGACGGGGTAGTGGCCAGCGCCGATCTCGCGCCCGCCCCGCGCCAGCAGGCGTCGCGTATTCCTGCCCGCGATCACGAGCTCGCCCAGGCGCTGGATCACCACCAGCCCCATGACCCACAACAGCGGCTGCGACAGCCAGGCGATCACGGCGTGATTACGCCCAGGGCGGCGGTGAAGCCGGGGCCGAGGGTGGTGAACAGGTGCGGTCCCGAGATGCCCTTCGCCAGCATTCGCCTGAGGATGAACAGCACGGTCACCGAGCTCATGTTGCCGTGCTCGCGCAGCACGGCGCGCGCGTCCTCGAGGCTGCGCGGCTCAAGTTCGAAACAGGCCTCGAGCGCATCGAGAACCTTGGCGCCGCCGGGGTGGTTGATGAAGCCGTCGATGTCGGCGAGCGATGCGCCCTGCCTTTCCAAGAAGGCGTCGACGATCGGGCGCAGGTCGTCGCGGACCAGAGTCGGGATGTCGCGTGAAAAGACCACCTTGAGGCCATCCTCGGCCACGTCCCAGCCCATGACGTCGAGGCTGTCGGGCCAGGTGTGCTCGCCGAAGGGACCCAGAGCCGGACGGTCCGCGTATTCATCGCGGCAGCTGATGACCGCCGCCGCCGCGCCATCGCCGAACAGGGCGGTGGCGATCAGGTTGGACTTGGTGCGATCGGCGTGTCGGAACGTCAGGGCACAGAGCTCGACCACCAGCAGCAACACCCGCGCGTTCGGTTCCGCCTTCGCCATGGCAGCGGCCCGCGCGAGGCCAAGCACGCCGCCGGCGCAGCCAAGTCCGAAGATCGGCAGCCGCTGGACCGTGCGTCGAAAGGGCAGGGCCTCCATCACCCGGGCGTCGAGCGCCGGTGTCGCCACGCCCGTGGAGCAGACGGTAACCAGGCAGTCGATGTCCTCCGGGCGCAGGTCGGCCTGGTCGAGCGCCTTCTTCGCCGCCTCGGCCAGCAGGGCGGTGGCGTTCTCGAGGAACAGATCGTTGCGCTCTGGGAAACTGTGGGCCTGCTCGTACCAGTCGATCGGCACGCAGGACTGGCGGGTTTCGATCTCGGCGTTGCGATAGATCGGCGACAGGCGGTCAAAACCTGTCGGCCCCGGCGCGAACATCCCGATGGCCCGCCGTGCGACGTCTTCCTGTTCGAGCACGTGTCTCGGCGAGGCGGTGTCGATGGACACGAGCCGTGGGACCGGCCCGGCGATGTGGTTGAACGGCATGGAGCCTCTACGGACCTCGGCGGCCTGCGAACTGGACGATGATCCCAACACAACCCTCCGGCAATCCGTCCGTTGCCGATTCACCCTCGCTCGGGGTATTAATTCGCAACCCGCCGAGGACCGCCAACGACCATGACCGATCAGGCTGTCGATCCTACCCACGTCACGCCGTACCTGCGGCCTGAATCGCTGAAGCTTCAGCCGTTCAAGGCGATCAAGGCGTTCAACCGACTGATCCGCGACAAGGAAGACACCGCCCAGGTGTTCGAGATCATGCGCGCGCTGACCGGCAAGGCCGTGCCGCGCGGCTATCGCCGCATGCTGCGGACCGTCGAAGGCGGTCGCCAGGCCTTCATCGGCTCGGAGCTGGTGGACCGGCTGAACGACCGCGCCTGGCTGGCCGGCTTCGCGCCCGGTACCGTCGGCGCCGCCTATCGCGACTTCCTGGCCGAGCGTGGCTTCGAGCCCGACGGCTTGGTCGAGATTGAACGCAAGGTCATCCCGACGGTTGACGCGCCGCACCCGGTGGCCTGGTACGGCCGTCGCTTGCGCGACATCCACGACATCTGGCATGTGCTGGCCGGCTACGAGACCGACGCGCTCGGCGAAGCCTGCGTGGTCAGCTTCTCCTATCCCCAGACCCGCCAGCTAGGCTTCGCCTTCATCGGTATTGGCGCCGCCAACGAAATCTACCGCGAGAACCGTTCGGTGCCGGCCCGCAAGGCCATCCTTGAAGCGTATCGCAACGGCAAGAAAGCAGCCTGGCTTCCGGCGCTGGACTACGAAGCGCTGTTTGCTGAACCCCTGGAAGAGGCGCGGCGGCGGCTGAACATCCATCCGCCCAAGGTCTACAATTCGGTGCCCCGCGAAGTCCGCCAGGCGCTGAAGCTGCGCTCGCCGGCGATGGCCTGACACTCGTCGCGCCTCGAATGCGCTCCTCGTCATCACCGGAGGCGAGGGCGATCAACCCCAGCAAACTTCGGGACGAACCGCTTATTGGCGCACGGTAGGCCGTGGTTGGCCAGAATTCATCCAACCTGCGGATCTGGATTGCCATAAAGACATAAACATATCTTTATATCGCCTGCCGGACCGTGCCACGCACGGTCTGCGGGGAGCTCGGATATCCGGATGTCCATCGCCAACGACGAAACCAATATTGCAGCGGCCGGCGCGCCGCCGTCGAAGGGGATCGGCGGGGCCGACCTGTTCGCGCTCGTGGTCTGCAGCCTGATCTGGTCGACCACCTGGTTCGCCATCAAGTTCCAGCTGGGCATCGTGCCGCCGGTCGTGTCGGTGGTCTATCGCTTCGGACTGGCGACGATCGTGCAGGTCGCCTGGTGCCTGTTCACGAAGCAGTCGCTCAAGCTGACGCGCCAGCAGCATCTGATGGTGGCGGCCCAGGGCCTGTTCGTCTTTTCGCTGGACTACACCTTCGTCTATCTGGCCGAGAGCCACGTGGTCTCGGCGGTGGTGGCGGTGATCTTCGCCTCCCTGTCGTTCGTGAACTTGATCCTGTTCCGCGTCGCCCTCGGGCTGAAGGCCGCGCGACTGGCCTGGG
>JANNVY010000473.1:0-1665 GCA_031408375.1 Pseudomonadota bacterium
CGCCCACATTTTGAGGCGTTGTGATGTTATCGAGCAGAATGACAACGGGAAATTGCGTTGTTGTGGGCGTATAATCGGTGTAATTTAACTGTGTCATAATTTTGATTTAACATTAAATGGGCAACGCCGCGCCCCGTTTTCCCGTCGGCCTTACCGTCGCGGTCGCCATCGCCTTCCTGATCCTGATCGGGTTGGGGTCCTGGCAGGTGCAGCGGATGCAGTGGAAGGAGCAGCTGCTGGCGCGAATCGCCGCGACCCAGAAGCTGCCGGCCCGGCCCCTGTCCGAGGTCCTTGCCCGCGCTGCCGCCGGCGAGGACGTCGATTTCGTGCGCGTCAGCGTCAAATGCCTCGACCCGCCGCTGCCGCAGTCGCGCGTCCTGCTCTACGGCCTGAAGGACGGCGCGCCGGTGTGGCGGCCGATCGCGCCTTGCCGCATCGCTACCGGCGGCTACGGCGTCATCGCCATCGACCGGGGCACGGCCCGGGACGGCGGCCCCAACCCGCCTCAGCTGACCATCGCCAATCCCACCCACGTCGAGGGCGTGCTGCGCCGGCCCGAGGCAACCACCGCCATCCAGCGCCTCGCGGGCAACGCTGCCCAGACCGACGAGACGGGCTACTTCGACCGCGCCGCCGCCCAGGCCGCCATCGCCGCGCAGGCAAGGACGTTGACGCCCCCCTACATGATCGTGGCCGAACGTGAGACGCCTGCCCCGCCCTTCGTCACACCCGCCCCCCTTCCGCTCAACATCTCCAACAGGCACGTCGAGTACGTCATCACCTGGTATGGCCTGGCCCTGGCATTGCTGGGCGTTTACGCGGCGATGCTGCGCCGGAAACTGAAGCGGCCATGAGCGTGCGGCTCCACACCCTGGCGAACGGCGTCCGGGTTCTGCACGACCCGATGCCGGGGCTTGAGACCATGGCGGTCTCGGTGATGGTCAACGGCGGTTCGCGCTGGGAACCCCAGGACCGCCTCGGCTGGTCGCATCTCCTGGAGCACATGGTGTTCAAGGGCGCGGGCGGCCGCTCGGCGCGCGACCTGATCGAATCTGTCGAATCGGCCGGCGCCCAGATCAACGCCGCCACCGGCCATGAGCGCACCTCGTTCCAGATGCGCGCGCTGAAGGATAGTCTGGAGCTGGCCCTGTCGGTGACCGCCGACCTGGTCTTCCGCCCCCGCCTCGACGCTGACGATCTCGAGCGCGAAAAGGACGTCGTCGGTCAGGAGATCGCCGAGGCCTACGACACCCCCGACGACCACGTTTTCCAGCTGATCCAGGACCAGATCTACCCGGACCACCCGCTCGGCCGGCCGATCCTGGGCACGGTCGCGAGCCTTGCGCCCGCCACCCGCGACGCCATGGAAGACTGGCGCCGCGCCCTCTACGCGCCGGAGCGGATGATCGTCAGCGCCGCCGGCGCCGTGGACGAGGCTGAGTTGCTGCGCCTGGCCGAGCAGTGCTTTGCCGACACCCCGCCGTCCGGGGCCATCGACCGGCCCCGCCCGGCCAGCTTCGTGGGCGGATCGGCCAGTGAGGCGCGCAAGATCGAACAGGCCAACCTGGTCTGGGCCGTGCCCGCCGTGGCCGTTATGGACCCCGACTATTTCGCCCTTCGCCTGTTCGCCGAGATCCTCGGCGGCGGCATGGCGTCGCGCCTGTT
>JANNVY010000474.1:0-2221 GCA_031408375.1 Pseudomonadota bacterium
ACGGCTTCACCGGCATCCGTCGTCGCCTGGAAGTGGTCGGCGAGGCCGGCGGCGTCACCGTCTACGACGACTTCGCCCACAACCCCGACAAGATCGCCGCCACCCTGGCGACCCTGCACGCCTTCCCCGGCCGCCTGCTGATCATGTTCCAGCCGCACGGGTTTGGACCGCTGAGGCTGATGCGCCAGGAGTTCATCGACGGCTTCGCAGGCGACCTCAGCGCGGACGACGTCCTGCTGATGCCCGAGCCGGTCTACTTCGGCGGCACCACCGACCGCAGCGTAGGGTCAACCGACATCGCTGAAGGGATCCAGGTCAAAGGCCGTAACGCTGAGGCCCTCGCCGACCGGGCGGCGTGCGGGGATCGACTGATCGCGCTGGCGAAACCCGGCGACCGCATCGTCGTCATGGGCGCCCGCGACGATACGTTGAGCAGCTTCGCGGCGGAGCTGGTAGAACGGCTCGGCGGATGAGCGCCGCGTGTGACCCGCTAGCCCTTCGCGCGCCGGGCCCGATGCACCGCCTCGTCCAGGGCCTGCAGGAAGCGTGAGCGGTCTGCGGGGCCAAAGGGGGCGGGACCTCTCGTGATCTCGCCCATGGACCGCAAGTGCTCGCCGATCATGCGGCCCGCCAGCGCCGAGCCGATGTCGTTGACGGTGAAGGGCTTGCCCTTGGTGTTGATTGCCTGGCCGCCGGCCTTCAGCACCCGGTCGGCCAGCGGGATGTCCTGGGTGATGACGATGTCGCCGGGGCCGGCGCGCTCGGCGATCCAGTCGTCGGCGATGTCGGGGCCGGCGTCGACCACAACCTGTTCGATCATGGGCTCTCGCGGGACCATGATGAAGCTGTTGGAGACCACCCAGACCTTAAGGCCATAGCGGTGAGCGACCTTGTAGGTCTCGTCCTTCACCGGGCAGGCGTCGGCGTCGATGAATATCTGCGGCGCTGCGCTCAAACCGTGGGGCTCAACGGCAGGGGTAGAGGTTTTCAAGCGCGGTGTTCAGCGCCGGGTCGGTCGGCTTGTCGGCCAGGTCGGGCTTTGACTTCAGCCAGGCGACTACCTTGCTGGTGACCATGGCCTCGTCCTCGCCGGTCTGGGGCAGGCAGTAGCCGACCCGTTGGTCGCCTACGCTGTGGTTCCATGTGTGGTCGAACAGGATGTCCGAGCAGATCTTCGCGTCACTGGCACAGAGCGCGAGGTAATCCCGCACCAGCGGCGTCGGCGGCGGCGTGGACGGGGTGTACTGCACCGGCGTCAGGGCCAGGGCCATCGTGCTCAGGGTGGCAAACAACATGGACGGTCTCCCTTTCAGGGATCGGACGGGATGATCATACCGCGCAGCTGCACGCCGCGCCAATTCTGCTAATCAGGGTCATGCCCGGAAGTCAGGATTTCGCCCCCGATCCACGCAACGCCCAGGCCTTGATATGGCTGAACGGCGACTTGGTTCCGCGCGCCGAGGCAAAGGTCTCGGTGTTCGACGCCGGCTTCGTGCTGGGCGACGGGGTGTGGGAGGGGCTGCGCCTGCATCGCGGCGCCCTGATGTTCCTGGACGCCCACCTCGATCGGCTGTTCGACGGCGCCAGGGCCATCGCGCTCGACATCGACAAGAGCCGCGCCGAGATCACCGCCGCCCTCAACGAGACCTTCGCGACCAACGGCATGACGGACGGGGTGCATATCCGGTTGATGGTGACGCGCGGCGAGAAGACCACGCCCAACCAGGATCCGCGCAATGCCCTGGGCCGGCCCACCGTCGTCATCGTCGCAGAGCACAAGCTGCCCGACCCCAGCCTGCAGACGCGGGGACTGTCGCTGGCGACCAGCACGATCCTGTGCACGCCCGCCGAGATGTTTGACATGCGCCTGAACTCCCACAGCCGGCTGAACCTCATCCGCGCCCTGCTGGAAGTGATCGACAAAGGCGCGGACGAGGCCGTGATGCTGGATCCCCACGGCTTCGTCTCCAGCTGCAACGCCACCAACCTGTTCTGGGTGCGGGACGGGGAGGTGCGTACCTCGTCGGGTGAGTACTGCTTCAATGGCGTGACGCGCGCCAATGTCATGGCGCTGTGCGAGGCTAACCGCGTGCCGCTGCGGTGCGGCGACTTCCCGATCGAGGACCTGCGGAACGCGGACGAGGCCTTCGTCACCGGCACCTTCGGCGGGGTGACGCCGGTGCGCGAGATCGACGGCCGGACCCTGCCCGCTGCGCTGCCG
>JANNVY010000475.1:0-3954 GCA_031408375.1 Pseudomonadota bacterium
CACGCCGAAAACGACCTCGGCTACGCCCGCGACCGCAGCCACGTCTGGTTCAAGGGCGAGCGGGTGGCGGTGGCCGATGTGGCCAGCTTCCAGGTCCAGTCCTACGGCTATGCCCGCGACAACACGACTGGCTACTACATGCGCCAGCCGGTGCCCGGCAGCGACGGCAGGACCTTCATCAATGTCGGCAACGAATGGTCGAAGGACGCGACCCACGTCTGGTGGTCTGATGTCACCCTCGACTCCCAGCCCCCTGGCGCCCTGATCAACCGGCTGGCCCAAGGCGCCGACACCGCGACCTTCGAGGCCCTGGACGGCGGCTACGGCAAGGACAAGGCGCGGGTGTGGTTCCAGGGGAACTTGGTCGAAGGCGCGGACCCGGCGACGTTCACCGTCGAGTCCGGCGGCGCGATCGCACGCGATAAGAGCGGCGGGTTTGAAGACGGTAAACGCGCCGCGGCGCCTGCGGCGGCGGCACCCTGACCCTATAGCTCCGTCATCCTCGGGCGAAGATCGCAGAGCGATCGCAGACCCGGGGATCCAGCAGCGACGACCTCAACGCACCGCTCGCCGGCCAAGGGCTCCCGGCTTTGATCGCAGAGCTGCTGGGTCCTCGGGTCTGCGTATCCGTCTGCGACGGATTCTCCGCCCGAGGATGACGGATCGGGGGGGGCGTGAGGATTTTCCGTGCAGTGGCCTGTGCGCCCTCGCCGCTCCCCGCCCGCCGTGCTTAACCTTCGCCGTGCGTCGCGTGGTCCTGCCCCTGTTGTCCGCCCTGCTCCTTGCCGCCTGTGGCAAGGACCCCGGGCTCGCGTTCACCGACACCCGCACGCCGCCCTCGCTGGGCCCCCAGTTCTGGGCGCCGGACGGCTGGGCCTGGGGGACGGTGAAGATCGAGGGCGCGCCCGAGAACCGCTATGGCGTGGCGGCCCCGGCCATCTACCCGAACGGGCCGGTGATGGTGATCCTCACCGGCTACGGCGAAAGCGCCGAGACCTATTTCGAGACCGTGCGCGACCTGAACGCTCGCGGCTGGACCGTCTGGGTGATCGAGCCGCACGGCCAGGGCGGTTCCGGCAAGCTGCCGGGAGCGGGCGACATCGGCCAGTCGGCGGGGTTCGACAAGGACGTGGCGGCGGTGCGCTACCTGATCGAGAACGTCATCCGGCCCCGGGATCGCGACCTGACCCTGGCGGCCCACGGATCGAGCGCGTCCGTCGCCCTGCTGCTCATGGAGAGCGGATTCCGGCGCGTGCAGCGCCTCTTCCTCTGGGACGCGGACCTCGCCCCGGTCGCCAACCCTGACAGCGCTGCCAACTTCACGCGCTTCGGACTGGGAGGCCTGCGCGCCTCGGGGGCCGAATGGAAGCGGCCGGCGGGCAACATCACCCGCCGCGCCACCCTGACCCTCGCCTGGCCTGTGGCGAACCCCGACCTTCGCATGGGCGGCCCGGGCTACAGCTGGGTCGCGGCCAAGGACGCCGCCGTGCGACAGGCCACGGCCCCGGCGGCGCTCCAGCGGATCACCACGCCGCTGGTAATCCACGGCGCGATGGCCAGAGGCTCGCCACCGGCCTGCCCGCCCGCGCCGACGCCCTGCACAATCTTGGCCGCAGGCCCCGCCAACTCCCACCTGGCCGCCGACCCGGCCCGAGCGGCCTGGCTGGATGCCCTGGCGCCTGCACCCGCACCTGTCCCCAGCCGCGACGATCACGCTCCGTAACCGATCTTTTCATTGCGCGCCGAGCGGGCTAGCTTCACGCTTCAGGAAACAAGGCGACAAGTCCTTGAGGAGGCGATGCTTCATGTCGCATCAGTTCGATGCGCGGGTGGGGGATAACGGCGTATTCGACGCGCTGCTCGACGCGGCGGCGAAATACGGCCCCAACAAGCTGATCCTGGAAGACCAGGATCGCAAACCGCAGAGCTATACCGATCTGATCCGCGCCGCCTTCGTGCTGGGGCGCAAGATCGCTGACGTGACCAGGCCCAAGGAGCGCGTCGGCGTGCTGTTGCCGTCGTCGGCCGGGGTCGTGGTCACCTTCTATGGCCTGCACGCCTTCGGCCGCGTGCCGGTGATGCTGAACTTCACCTCCGGTGTGCGGAACCTGAAGGCGGCGCTGGAAGCGGCCGGGGTCAAACGCATTCTGACCGCCCGCCGTTTCGTCGAGCAGTGCAAGCTGGAGGATCTGGTCGCCGAGCTGGGCAAGCAGTCCGAGATCATCTGGCTGGACGACATCCGCCAATCCATCGGCATCGGCGACAAGCTATACGGCCTGGCCGCGGGTATGGCGCCGAAGCTGTTCCGGACGAAGACCACGGGCAAGGACACCGGCGTCATCCTGTTCACCTCCGGCAGCTTCGGCGCGCCCAAGGGGGTGCTGCTGACCCAGAAGAACCTGGTGGCCAACGTCGCCCAGGTGGCCCAGCACATCGACCTCGACCCGAACTGGGTGCTGTTCAATCCGCTGCCGACCTTCCACTGCTTCGGCCTGACCGGCGGCGTGCTGCTGCCGATCCTGACGGGCATGAAGGCCTTCATGTTCCCCTCGCCCCTGCTGGTGAAGCAGATCCCCGGCCTGGTCCGCGACACCAAGGCCTCGTTGCTGCTGGCCACGGACACCTTCCTGAACCAGTACCTGCGCGCCTCGAACCCGGGCGACTTTGATAGCCTGGTGTTCTGCGTCGCCGGCGCCGAAAAGGTGCGCGACGAGACCCATGTGGTGTTCGGCCAGGCCTATCCGGGCGTGCCGATCCTCGAAGGCTACGGCGCCACCGAGGCGGCCCCCGTGGTGGCCGTCAACAAGCCTACCGACAACCGCCAGGGCACGGTGGGCCAGCTGCTCCCGGGGATGGAATGGAGGCTCGATCCGGTCGAGGGGATACCCGTCGGCGGCCGCCTGTTCCTGCGCGGCCCCAACGTCATGGCCGGCTATCTCAAGCCCGGCAGCCCCGATGACCTCGAGGAACTGCCCGGCGGCTGGCACGACACCGGCGACATCTGTGACATCGACGACGACCGCTACGTCCGGATCCTCGGCCGCGCCAAGCGCTTCGCCAAGATCGGCGGCGAGATGGTGTCCCTGACCGCGGTCGAGAGCTTCGCCGAGGCGGTCTGGCCCGAGGGCCGCCACGCCGTGGTCTCGATCCCCGACGACAAGAAGGGCGAGCGCCTCGTGCTGGTCACCGACCGCAGCGATGCCGACGTCGCCTCCCTCGCCGCCTGGGCGCGCAGCCATGGCGCGCCGGAACTGTCGGTTCCCAAGAAGATCATGCGGGTCTCCGAGCTACCGGTGCTGGGGACAGGCAAGACCGACTATGTCGCCATCCAGCGCATGGCCGAGGCGGAAGCGCTCGCGGCCTGACCGGGCTGGACAAACCTCGGGACACACACCACGTTGCATTTCGCTACTCATGGTGTTGCGGAATGATGGAGGTTCGCCGTGCCTGATTTGACCGCCTGGACGCCGCGCGTCCTCTCCCTGCTCCGCATCATGGCTGGGCTCCTCTTCATGCAGCATGGGACGGAAAAGGTCTTCGACTTCCCCGAAGCCTTCCCGATGGATCTCCCCGCCACCGCCTTGCCCATGCTCGCCGGCTGGGTCGAGCTGATCGGCGGCTTCCTGATCGCCATCGGGCTGTTCACCCGCCCCGCGGCCTTCCTGGCTTCAGGAACCATGGCGGCCGCCTACTTCCTGATGCACGCGGGCCAGAGCTTCTACCCGATCATCAACAAGGGCGAGCTGGCGGTCCTCTACTGCTTCACCTTCCTGTTCCTCGCCTTCGCGGGCGGCGGATCGCTCAGCGTGGATGCACTGATCCGCAAGAAGGCCTAGAGCGAAATCCGACCTGATTGCATCAGGTCGGTCGCTCCAGTCCCCTGTTTGGTCGCATTTTCTGGCGGCGAACCGGTGTCCACTTCGCCGGAAAATGCTCTAGAACCGACGCTGAAGC
>JANNVY010000476.1:0-2978 GCA_031408375.1 Pseudomonadota bacterium
GAAGTACGGCAGCGAGAAGCAGCCGGTCATCGCCAAGGATGTCCAGTTCCACCCGGTCACTGACGCGGCGGTCCACTTCGACCTGATGCGCGTCGATGAGACCAAGCCGATCAAGATCGACATTCCGGTTCACTTCAAGAACCACGAGCTGGCTCCGGGCATCAAGCGCGGCGGCAGCCTGAACATCGTGCGCCACGACCTCGAGGTCCTGGCGCCGGCGACGGCTATCCCGGAAGAGCTGGTCGTCGACCTGACCGGCCTCGAAATCGGCGACACCGTCCGGGCTTCGGCCCTGAAGCTGCCCGAGGGCGTAGCCCTGACCGTTGACCGTGACTTCGTGATCGCCACCATCGCCGGGTTCAAGGAAGAGATCCTGATCGACGAGCCCGCCGCCGGCGACGACGCCAAGACGGAAGAGGCGGCGACCGAGGAGTAGTCCTCGCCTTCGCACTGTTTCCGGACACGGCCTCGTCTTCGCGGATGAGGCCGTTTCCATATCCGGCAAGGAGGTCGGGCATGTTGATCATCGCCGGCCTGGGCAACCCGGGCGCCAAATACGCCGCCAACCGGCACAACATCGGCTTCATGGCCATCGACGCCATCACCGACCGGCACCGATTCGGCCCGGCCCGCGCCAAGTTCCAGTCAGTCATCAACGAGGGCTCGGTCGAGACGCCCTCGGGGCCGGTGAAGGCGCTGCTGATGAAGCCGCAGACCTTCATGAACAACTCCGGCAACGCCATCGGCGAGGCCATGCGCTTCTACAAGCTGACGCCGGCCGACGTGGTCGTCTTCTACGACGAGATCGACATGGCCCCGGGCCGTTTCCGCATGAAGACCGGCGGCGGCGCGGCCGGCCACAACGGCATCCGCTCAACCATCAGCCAGATTGGCCCCGACTTCCGCCGCGCCCGCATGGGGGTCGACCATCCCGGCCAGAAGGAACAGGTCCATGCCTGGGTGCTGTCAGACTTCCACAAGGCCGACCAACCTTGGGTCCGCGCCCTGAACGAAGCCATCTCAGACGCCCTGCCCTACCTCGCCTTGGGCGACGACGAGCGGTTCCAGGCCGAGGTCATGCGACTGGCTCCGGCGCCGAAATTCAGTCCCCGCCAGGCCGCGCGCGACGAGACGGACGACTAGGCTGGCCTTGCCGAATTGGCCAGCAGGTCGAACAGCAAGCGGTAGGCGTCGCTGGTGAAGCCCCTCAGGTCGTCAGGGCGGCGCATCTGAGCCGCCAGATAGACCGAATGGAACAGTCGTGAGCCGGCCCCGGCCCGCGCTTCGTCGAGGCCGTATGCGGACCTCAGCAAGGCCGCAACGATGCCCTCGCGGGTCTCATCGATCTCGGCGACTGCCGACGCCACCGAAGGGCGGGACGCGCCCAGGGCGCGGATTGCGAGGTCGGTGCGCGGATCAATGGCGCCGGTCAACCTCATCAACGTCTTGCTGGCCAGCTCCGGCGTCCGGGCCGACAGCGCCGCCTCGCCGATGCCATCGGTGGTACGGGCGCGCCAGCGGCCCACCAGGGCGTCCACGAAGGCCTCGGTCGAACGGAAGTGGTGGTAGAATGAGCCCCTGGTTCGCTCCGCCGCCGTGCACAGAGCGTCGAGGCCGAGCCCGCCCGGCCCTTCGGCCTTGAGGCGCACCTCACCGAACGCCAGCCAGTCCTCGCGCGACCAGCGGCTCATGCAAACACCGACCACGCGCCAGCCGCCGTGATCAACGTGAACAGCACCATTGCCGGGACCCGCCACAAGATCAGGCCGCTGCGCAGGCAGACATAGAAGCAGAGGCCCGCGAAGGCCGCCGCCAGACCGGTCAGCATGGCGCCCAGCCCAGCCGGAGCAACGCCCCACTCACCCCAGGCGAACCCTGCGGTCATGGCCAACAGGGTGATCGTGGTCATGTGCCAGCAAAAGAACATCATCCATCGCGAGATCGGCGGCAGTCCCGGGATCGCCAGCAAAGGCGCGACGACGTAGCGGCTGCCGACGAAGCTGTGGATAAGGAAGGTCACCCCCGCGACAATCGCCGCAATGCCGAAACCGGACATGATCCACTCCATACCATTTGGTATGGTATTCTTTTGGAACTCGAGCGTCAACGTCGCCATTTGAGCCGGAGGGCTCGGCGTGTTAGGTCGCGCCTCCCTCTCTCCAGCGAACCGTTCCCATGGCCCTTAAAGTCGCGATCGTCGGCTTGCCGAATGTCGGTAAGTCCACCCTCTTCAATGCGCTCACCCAGACGGCGGCGGCCCAGGCGGCCAACTATCCGTTCTGCACCATCGAGCCCAATGTCGGCGACGTCGCCGTGCCGGAGCCGCGGCTGGACAGGCTGGCGGTGATCGCGGGCTCCAAGGAGATCATCCCGGCGCGCATCAACTTCGTCGACGTGGCGGGCCTTGTGCGCGGGGCGTCCAAAGGAGAGGGCCTGGGCAACCAGTTCCTGGCGACGATTCGCGACTGCGACGCCGTGGCCTTCGTCACCCGCTGCTTCGAGGACGGCGACGTCACCCACGTCGAGGGCCGTATCGATCCCCTCGCCGACCTCGAGATCATCGAGACCGAGCTGATGCTGGCCGACCTGGAGAGCCTGGAGAAGCGCATCTCCAACCTCGAGAAGCGCGCCAAGGGCGGCGACAAGGATTCAGCCCAGACCCTGCGCCTGGTCCACCTGGCCCTGGCCCAACTGAACCAGGGCAAGCCCGCTCGCTCGGCCGAGGTCGCCAAGGAGGACGAGAAGGCCTGGCACATGCTGCAGCTGTTGACCTCGCTGCCGGCGCTCTATGTCGCCAACGTCGACGAGGACTCCGCGGCGACCGGCAACAGCCTGTCGGCCCAGGTGGTCGAGCGCGCCAAGCGCGACAAGGCCGCCGCCTCGATCATCTCGGCCAAGATCGAGAGCGAGATCGCCATGCTCGACGCCGAGGAGCGCACCGAGTTCCTCAAGACCCTGGGTCTCGAAGAGCCCGGCCT
>JANNVY010000477.1:0-5058 GCA_031408375.1 Pseudomonadota bacterium
GAACGACGCCCCGGGCGTCGACCACGTAGACCTTTGGATCGGTGGTGGCGTCCACCACGGCTTGCCGCGGCACGACGATACCGGCCTCGCGACGGGCGACAATGATGGTGACATCGACAGACCGGCCTGGCGGCAGCCGCATCGCCCGGATAGGCGCCAGCTTGATCAATCGCCCGCCGGTGGTGGGGTCCACGCGCGGCGAGACCGAAGTGACGCGGACCAGAAATTGCGCGTCCGAGCCGGACAGGGCCGCGCGCCCCGACATCCCGGGCCGCAGTGAATCCGCGTAGGCCTCGTCGACGTCCGCCTGCAGTTCCATGCCTTCGCTCGAGCCCAGCTGGAACAGGGTCGTGTCCGGGCCGACGACCTGGCCATTGTCGATCGGGCGCACCAGCACGACACCGGCCATCGGCGTGCGGATCGTGAACTCGCCCGTCAGGGCCGCGGCCGCGCGAAGGTCCGCGGAGGCGGCGGCAAGGCCCGCTTCAGCCGATTGCAGGGACGCCCGCGCCTCGTCGAGTGCGGCGGCCGACGCATAGCCCCGGTTCGCGAGAGTCCGGGTTCGGTTGAATGCGAGGCGGGTGCGGGTCACCTCGGCCGATGCCGCCGCCACCCTTGCGCTGACCGCGTCGGTTTGCGCCTGCTCCGCAGTGGCCAGGACCACTGCTAACGGTTCACCGGCTGCGACGAGGTCGCCGTCGTCATGCAGCAGACGAACGATCTGACCGGCATTGGGAGACCGGACGTCCACAAGGTTTTCAGGCCGCGCCCGGCCGACCACCGAGAGTGCGATCTCGACCGGCCCGGGCTGGATGCTGAGGACCGCGACCTCAGGCTGTCGCAGCATCCACCATACCAGCGCGGCGATCAGCAGGATGACAGCCAGCGCGGCTCCGATGATCAGCGGGCGGCGCTTCGGGTCCGAAATGAGTCGTGCAGCACCGTGACCCACAACGACGGGCGACCGACGCTGCGGGGGGGCCTCGATCACCGCCGGCTTCGGCGGCGCGGCGCGGCTGGATGTAGGCATTCAGGCGAGCTGACCAAGGCGGGCAGACTTGGGACGTCCGCCCGACGCGCGGCCCTTGCCCTTGGCTGCAGGGGGGCTGACGCGCTCTACCGCTATCCAGACCTCATTGCGGCGCATGAACCACGGCGTCCAGGGCGGATTGTACCGCGCCAGCGAGGGGCGCCCGATGCCGTGCAGTCCGTGTCGCTCTAGGAAGGCCGTCAGATCGGCCGTGCGATCTTCGACCTCGGCCGCGCGGGCCAACCCTGGAAACCGCACCACCGCATGCCGCTCTGCCGGGACCGGAACGAGGCTGACGCGCTTGTCGTTCGGCGCGGGCAGGCTTTCCATCGTGAAGGCGGCCGGCATGAAGAACCGGACCACCCAGGCGCCATCTGACCCGGACTGGGTGACCGGCGCCGTCATGGCTATGGTTTCGCCGGCTTTGCGTTCGCGGACGACCGGCGCGGTCATCGCGATGGATTGCCGGCGCGAGTTGCCGCCGAAGATGTAGCCCGCAAGCAGTCTGAATCCGGCGTTCGACGCCTCGTTGCGCGTGCCGGCGACCGTAACTTCGGCAGCGATCAGCGCGGGATAGTCGCGGATTTCAAACGCGCCGTTCCGGAGCGCGACGGAATAGGCCGGTTCCTCGATCGCCATGAGACTCGCCGCCTGTCCGAAGCCAGACCATAAGCAGGCCCAGGAGCCCAATTCGCTGCGCAGCCGAATGTTCCGCCGCCCCGACGAAATCGGCCCTGGAGGCTCGAAAGACCTGTTCGGCGTTGAGTATGCGCGCACGGACCTGCACGTGGCGCTGGCGGGCATCGAACCGTCGATCAACGCCAGGCCCTGGCTGATGGGCGACGACTTCAGCCTCGCAGACTGCTCGGCGACACCGGCGCTCTATTTGGGCAACAGGTCGTGCCCCTGGACGACTTCCCGAAATGCGCCGCCTACCTGAAGAAGCTCGAGGCCCGCCCCTCCTTCGCGCGCACGCTGAAGGAGGCCGAGCCCTGTTTCCGCTGGGCGCCGATCTAGGCGAATGCGGCGGCGTACTGGTCAGGCTTGAAGCCGACGAGCAGGCGTCCGTCGATGTCCAACACCGGGCGTTTGATCATCGACGGCTGGCGGACCATCAGCGCGATGGCCCCTGCCTCGTCCAGCCCCTGCTTGTCGGCGTCCGGGAGCGCGCGGAAGGTCGTGCCGTTGCGGTTCAGAAGAACCTCCCAACCGACCTGACCCGCCCACCGTTCAAGCGTTGCCGCTTCGATGCCGACAGTCTTGTAGTCGTGGAAGGCGTAGGTGACGCCGTGGCCGTCCAGCCAGCCGCGCGCCTTTTTCATGGTGTCGCAGGCCTTGATGCCGTGAAGGATGAAAACCACCGTTCCTCGCGAATGTCGGGTTTGTACTGGACCTTAGACGTCTGCTTTCGACCCAATGCGGACATTGAAGTGGTCGAATCATTGTCTCCCGCCTGCCCGAGGAGCCGAGGAGCGGCCATTCGCGCATGGCCCGAAATCCGACGGCCGCAAAGCCGGCTAGACGACTCCCTGGCACGGGCCTCAAGTCGTCAGTAACGACTCGCTCCCCCGGGGCGCGGTGATGGGATCAGCGTGCCGGTGCACTAGGTTCCAGCCGTCGACGCGTCGCTCATAGACGGTCGTGACGCGCGCTCGCGCTTCGGCGGTCACATCTGCGCCGACCAGTTCGGCCCGCAGATGTTCGACCTCGACGAAGCAGGCGATATCGCCGCTGGCATAGGTCGCCAGTCTCTCGACACCCAGCACCTCGCCGTTCCGATATTTCGTCGCCGCGTTCGCCAGGTTCTTGCTCACTGCCGCGCGCCCGCACCCGAAAGGCCCGAACGGGTTGCCCAGGGAAATCTCCTCGCGATCCGCGAACAACCCGAGATACACGGACGGGTCCCCGTTCACTATCGCTGTCAGGGCCCGACCGGCCTCTTCCAGCGCTGCATCCAAGGTCGCAAAAGGTCCGGCCATTTTTGAACTACCCCCTGGCTCTGGCTCGCCCCGTGCACACAGTGACGCCAGTCCGACCGTTTGACCGTAGGCTTAGCCTCCGGGAGCGTCCAGCCAAGCGCCGGTTTCTTTCGAAGAGACCTGCCAGCCCAACAAATCTGGACCACGCTAGACCTGCTGGCGGCGCGCGGGCCGAAGCCAAGGAAAGACGGCGCCATCCTCCGGCCAGAGCCTGAAGCGGTCAAATGATTGAAGCGACGGGCGGGTCCTCTAACCACCCTTTGCAGACGCAATGACGGGCTGCTTGGTGACGGTGACATCAAGGTCCGGTTCCGGACCGGAAGCCGGTGTCCCCACCCGACCCAAAGCGGACTCCCCGCATCGGAGAAAGCCCAGTTTGCTCGTACGAGGGATCGTGGGAAGGTGTGTCGTTCAAGGGGGGAGAGCCATGACCTGCTCGCGTAGGACTTTTCTGTCAGTCGCGGCGCTGTCCGGTCTCGCTGGGTGCGCAACGGCGGACAGGACTGCGGTCGCTCCTCAGAGTGCATTCGTCCAAGGATCCGGTGGCGTACTACTCCACTATCTGGACTTCGGCGGGCGTGGCACACCCGTTATCCTGCTCGCGGGAGCGGGCAACAGCGCGTGGGTTTACGAGGATTTCGGCAGAGAGTTGGCCCGCGATTACCGCGTTCTTGCGTTGACCCGTAGGGGGCACGGGGAGTCTGGTTACCCCGCTACCGGCTACAGCCAAGATACGCTCGCTGAAGATCTGCGTCTTTTCATGGAACAGCGCGGCCTAGCTCGGACGGCGCTCGTGGGCCATTCGCTTGCGGGCGCTGAGTTGACCAACTTCGCTGGCAAATACCCGGAGCGAGTGACGGCGCTCGTATATCTGGATGCCGCCTACGACCGCTCAACCCAAGGTGCGGTCGATATGGCCGACCCCGTAACCCCCACAGCAGCTTCGGCCGACGACCGAGCCTCCGTTGAGAGTTTCATCTCATATGTTCACAGAACGCGCCCTGACCTCGCTCGCTACTGGACACGAGCAGTCCAGCGCGACCTTCAGGCCTCAATAGCCATTCGGCCTGAGGGCGGGGCTGGTTGGAAAACCAGCAACGCGATCTTCGGGGAACTTATCGGCGGCGTTTCCAGCGCTCCGCCAGAATATTCGAAGGTGACCGCGCCCGCTCTCGCAATCTACTCCATTGAGGATTCATCTTACCGATTGCCAGCTAATGCGTCCCGCGAGCAGCAAGAGGCGTTAACCGCATTTACCAACGGTCCGGAGGCCACCTGGCGAGGCGCCAGCATCGAACAGTTCAGAAATGGTCCAAATCGCTTAGTCGTCGAGATGGATGCCGGACATCATATGTTCCTTCATCGCCCAGAGGAAACTCGGAACCTTGTCCGAAGTTTTCTTGCGCGTCACGCCCGACGCTAAAGGCGCTAGCCTATGCCGAATGGCCGCCTTCCACCCTTAGGTGACGGTCGGCTCCCGACCCAAAGCGGCGGTTAGGAACGTCCGCTTTTCACCCCGATCAGGACCAAAAACACCTTATCTTGGTGTCCACGAAACCGGGTTCAGTTCAGAAAGCCTGGCGCGATGAGGTCTCCCGCAGAATGGTCGAGGCTCGTTCCGGATGCTTCCCGACTGACGCCTGATAGAAGGCTGCGACCTCTTTCATATCGGCCTCATAGTCGCCGCTGGGGAATATCGTGGGTCCGATCGTAATCCGCTTACGGGGGAAGTCGATCGAAGCGCAGACGATGGGAACTTCGGCGGCCACGGCGATATTGTAGAAGCCCGTCTTCCATCGATCGCGTCGAGCACGAGATCCCTCAGGTGCGATGGTCAGGATGAAATTGTCGCGACGCGCAAACTCGGCCGCCATCGTCCCGACTATGTCCAGGGCCTGGGACCGGTCAACCGGGACGCCGCCGAGTTCGCGCAAGGCTCCGGCCAGGGGCCATCGGAACAAGGATGACTTGCCGAGGAAGCTAAGGTCCAGATTCAGGGCTTCCGCGGCTCCAAGAAAACAGACGAAATCCCAGTTGCTCGTGTGCGGG
>JANNVY010000478.1:0-11128 GCA_031408375.1 Pseudomonadota bacterium
GCCGGCGCCGCGACCGCCCCCGCGCAGTAACCACCCCTCTTCCCTTTCCACCCTGCGGCGGCCCCCGCCGTCGCGGCCTCTACCCCAGCCCCCCAGGAGAATCCCCATGAAGCGCACCCTGACCCGCCTGTTCGACAACCGCGCCGACGCCGAAACCGCCGTCCGCGACCTGGAAGCCGCCGGCTTCGACCACACTGACCTCAGCCTGGTCGCCTCGGACCGCGACAGCGTCGCCAGCGAGCAGCGCTCGTTCCTCGACCGGGACGCCGATCGTGACGCCGAGAACGACACCCTCGAAGGCGCCGGAGAAGGCGCGGCCACCGGCGGCGCCATCGGCGCCGGCGCGGGCCTGCTGGCCGGCCTCGGCCTTCTGGCCATCCCGGGCCTCGGCCCGGTCGTCGCCGCCGGCTGGCTGGCCTCGACCCTTGTCGGCGCCGCAGCCGGCGCCGTCGTCGGCGGCGCCACGGGCGGCCTGCTGGGCGCGCTCAAGGACGCCGGTGTTCCGGATGAGGACGCCAACGTCTACGCCGAAGGCGTCCGCCGCGGCGGCAGCCTGGTCAGCGTCAAGGTCAAGGAGGACGACGTCGCGCGCGCCGAGCTGATCCTCAACGAAGCCCGCGGCGTCGACGCTACGACCCGCGGCAGCGTCTACCGCCAGGAAGGCTGGACCCGCTTCGAGGCCGACAAGAACGACAACTTCACCTCCACCGGCGGCGTCATCTGACGTCGGCGAGCTTTCATCGGCGAGGGCGGCGATAAGCCCCGCCGCGCGCCTCCACGCCGATGGAGACGGCGAGCGCCCCCGGAGAAGCCCGGGGGCGTCTTGCTGTGGCGGGCAGGCCGCCTCGCTCCGCCCTCTCTCCCTGTTCCACCCTGTTTCTCCCTGTTAAGCCGAGCCCGGAACAGGGAGCCGGCCGCGCCGCTCCCCTGCAGGTCAAGGATTCCGCCGCCCGCCGCTCGAGCACCGCTTCGTCAAGGGCCGCAGCGGCAACCCCCACGGCCGCCCCCGCCGCAGCCCCCGGCCCGCGCCCGCCGGCGCGCCTGCCTGCGCCCCGCCGGTGACGGAGCTGGAGAAGGCCGTCAGCCGCCGCGTCGAGATCGAGCTGAACGGCCGCCGCCGCCGGTTCGGCCTGACCCAGGCGGTGATCGCCCGCCTGATCGAAAAGGCGCTGGACGGCGGCGACCTGGTCGCCCTGCGCGAACTGCTGCGCGTCTGCACCGACGCCGAGACCGCCCGCGCCGCGCGCGAAGCCCGCGCCGAGGCGGAGGCCGAGGCCCGACGGGGGGTGACGAGCTTCCGGTGGGCCGACGGGAGTTTTGGGGCTGAGGACCCGGAGACGGAGCCGCTGATACGGATGTTCGGGGAGATGCTGGATGCGGAGGCGGCGGGCGCACGGTAACGCTAAATTTTGTGTCTGGGTGCACAAGTGCGAGGGTGGAAGCGGAGAAGACTGTTGAATAGCCCGGAACAGCATCGTCTCGCCGCCCTGGGCGAGCAGCACCTGCTTGATACGCCTGCCGAGGCTCGGTTCGATCGTCTGACCGCCATGGCTTCCGCGCATTTCGCGACTCCTATCGCCCTGGTCTCGCTGGTTGACGACGACCGTCAGTGGTTCAAGTCCTGCGTCGGGCTCCCGGTCGACCAAACGCCGCGGGACTGGGCCTTTTGCGACCACGCCATCCGGGGCGAGGCCGGTTCGGTCATGGTGGTCTGCGACGCCACGAAGGATCCCCGTTTCGCAGACAACCCTCTGGTCACCGGCGAGCCCTTCATCCGCTTCTACGCCGGCGCCGTGCTGACATCGAACAGCGGCTACAATCTGGGCACGCTCTGCGTCATCGACACCGTCGCGCGCCAACCACCGTCCGCGGCCGATCTGGTGCACCTTCAGACGTTGGCGAAACTCGTGGTCGATCAGTTCGAGCTGAGCCAGGCCAGAAAGAACCTTTCGGAACAGAAGCGCCTGCTGAACCTTGCCGAATCCATGTCGCAGGTCGGCTACTGGACGCTGAGGACCGACACCAAGGCGGTGTTCTGGTCCAACGAGGTCTATCGGATCCATGGTGTCGATCCCGAGACCTTTGACCCGTCGCTCGGCGACGCACTGGATTTCTATGTGCCGAAGGACCGTGAGAGGATCAGGGCGCTCCTGGCGGACGAGTCAGCAACGGCCAATGGATGGTCGTTTGAAGCCGAGATCATCCGACGATCCGACCAGAGCGTAAGACATGTGCAGTCAGCCGCCGTGTGCGAACGCGACACCGGCGGCAGGATCATGGGATACTTTGGCGTATTCCGGGACCTGACCGAGGAAAGGCGGCTTCTGCTCGAAACCGCCGAGCGCGAGAAGCGCTACCGCCTGCTGGCGACCAGCGCCCGGGACATTGTGGCGGTGTACGGCGTGGACGGTCGGTTTTCCTATCTCTCGCCGTCCATCCTGGAAGTCCTCGGTTACGCGCCCGAAGAACTGGTCGGCAAGACCCCCTTCGACATCATGCTGCCGGAGGAACAAAAACGTGTCGCTGACCTGTTCGCGGCGGCCGCCAAGACGCGCGAGCCACTGACCGTGGAGTACAAGGCCCGGACCAAGTCGGGCGACGTCGTCTGGCTTGAGGCCCGCCCGCGATTCCAGCGCGACGAGGATGGAACTGTTTTCGAAATCTCCGACACGGTGCGGGACGTCAGCGAACGGCGCAAGCGCGAGGCCGATCTTGCGGCGTCGCAGGCGGCGGCTGAAGAGGCCAGCCGCGCCAAGGCCGAATTCCTCGCCAGGATGAGCCACGAGATCCGGACGCCGCTGAATGGCATCCTCGGGTTTTCCGATGTCCTGGGTCAGACGGCCCTCGCCGCCGATCAGTCCCGTTACCTGGATCGGATCAAGGTTGCCGGGAAGGGACTGTCGGCCCTGATCGATGACATCCTGGATTTCTCGAAGATCGGGGCCGACAAGATGACGCTCGACGAAGCCCCCGCGGATCTCCGGGAGCTGCTGACCGAGGTTGTCGAACTGGCCGAAGCTGCGGCGGCGGGACGCCTCGAGTTTGACGTGGAGTTTCCGGGCTCAGACAGCCTGTGGATGGTTCTGGACGCGCAGCGCGTCCGTCAGGTCTTGCTGAATCTGCTGGGAAATGCCGCGAAATTCACGGCGGAAGGGTCTGTGCGAACGCGCATCTCCATCCTCGGAGATCGGGTTGAGGTGCGCATTACGGACACGGGCATCGGCATTGACGCCGAGGTGCTGCCCAAGCTGTTCGACGGCTTCACCCAGGCTGACGTCAGCACCAGTCGGCGTTTTGGCGGTACGGGCCTGGGATTGTCGATCTCGCGTTCGCTCGCTCGACTGATGAACGGCGATGTTCGGCTTGAGAGCCAGATCGGGCGTGGCGCCACCGCGATATTCGAATTGCCGTATCGTCCCGTTGCAGCTGCGGTGGCCTCACCCGCCCCGGCGCCCGCCGCGGGCCCGGACCGCAGCCTCAGGGTGCTCATAGTCGATGACGTCGAAGCCAACCTCGATCTCATTCAGATCATCCTGGAGCGAGCCGGACACAAGGCTGCCGGCGTGAATTCCGGCGAGGATGCATTGGAAGTCCTGCGGCGGGATTCAGAGTTTGACGCGATACTGATGGACGTCCAGATGCCCGGAATTGATGGGCACGAGACCACGCGGCAGATCCGCCGACTGGAGGGGAAGGTCGCCGGCATCCCGATTATTGCGTTGTCCGCAAACGTCATGGCTGAACAGATCTCGCAATGCCGTGCAGCGGGCATGGACGACCATGTAGGCAAGCCGGTTGTTGTCGAGCGCCTGTTCGAAGCGCTGGATCGCGCCACTTCCCGGACTGAGCGGGCGGGCGGAACGAAAGTCGATGCCGGAAAGGACGATCCGCTCGCCGATCTCAAGGTCCGATATAGGCGTCACATGACGACGTTCGAGGCCGAGTTCGACCGGATCAGTGAGTCACCGCCAAGCGAACGGCCCCATCTCATCGCGGCGTTTTCCCATACCGTCGCAGGAACATCCGGCAGCCTTGGATTTCCTGAACTCTCCCGCGCGGCGTTTCGACTTGAGGCCGCCGCCATGGAAGTCAGTTCCGGCGCCCGGCAGGCGGAATCCCTCGGTGACCTGATCTGCGCGCTCATCCGAACGGCCGAGGAGTGCCAGCCGGTCGGAAGGCAACTGTTGGCTGAGCGGAGCCAGACCTAACGCGGGTCCGCAACTGGATTCGCCGGGGGCGATCCGGGTTGAGCTCCGCCAAGGCCAGGCTTGCAAAGCGATTCAACGCCGCGCAACGTCAATTGATCTGGCTCGCTGCGGAATCGAAGCGCTTGGAAGGCAATCAAGAGATGGGATCGAAACTCGTCATTGTCGTCGATGACGATCCATTCATGCGCGAGGTGGCTCGGGTCCATCTCGAGGGCGTGGGCTACTCGGTTGAACTCGCGGCCTGTGGCGAGGAGGGCGTGGCGAAGACGATTGCGCTCCAACCTGCCGCCGTGATCCTTGATTTTGCCATGCCGGACATCTCTGGCGCCGAGACATTGAAGCGCATTCGGGAGCACCCTTCAACGGCGCGCACGCCAGTCCTTGTCTTGACGGCGTGGTCATCCGACGAGGACGCGCTCGAGGTCAGACGCCTGGGGGCGGAATGGCTGCAAAAGCCGCTCCGCCCTGAACTGCTGATCGAGGCGCTCCGGGTTGCAATGGGATAGCGACTATGCCCGCCAAGCTGAACCAGACCCCCGCCATGCCCGCGAATGTCCTCGTCGTTGACGATGACCCCTTCATCCGCCAGATGGCGGAAGCCATGTTGTCGCGCGAACGGCGGATCGTCACGACCGTCGACACGGGAGCCAGAGCACTGGCCAGACTGGCGGAACGAACGCCCGACCTTGTGTTGCTCGATCTCGGCCTGCCCGACGTCCCGGGACTGGAAGTCCTGCGATTGATGCGCGCCGCCAAAGGCTGGCACGCGGTAAAGATCCTGGTGTTCACCGCCTCTCATGATGTGGACGACATCGTGCAGGCCAAGCGGTTGGGCGCATCGGGCTACGTCAGCAAACCGATTCAGCCGGATCTGCTGGCGGACATGGTCTGCGACCTGCTCGAACAGGCCGACCTGATCTGGCTGGACGACTACACGCGCTCGCATCGCCGTCCTCACTGATCGCGGGTGGGTGCACCGAAATTTTACCGGCCTCGCGTTATGACAGAGGGCCTGCCCTCCAGGGACCAGGGTCATGACCAAGGTGAACCGATGTCCTCCCCCCGAATCCTGGTCGCCGAGGATGATCGATTCCTCGCATCCCTGATCCGCCAGACTCTTGAAGCGCAGGGCATGAAGGTCTGGCTTGCCAGCGACGGCGGAGAGGCGGCGGAAGCGGCGGACACACTTGTGCCTGATCTGTTCATCCTCGACGCAAAGATGCCCGTCCTGACCGGGTTCGAATTGCTCGGCATGCTCAGGCGCGAGCCCTTGCACGCCGATACGCCCGTGCTCATGCTGACGAGTGTCCGGGTCGAGGCGGACGTGCGCCAGGCGATCGCCGAGGGTGCATCCGATTACATGACCAAGCCTTTCCGGCCCGACCAGCTTGTCCGTCGCGTGCGCCGCCTGTTGGCGGAAGCTCCGGCGGCGGAATTACAGCGGGCTGTAATGCTCTAGGAGCAGGACCTTCTTCGCATGCCGAAACCCCTTCCTTGACTCCCCCCACCCCCCTCCGTCATAACGCCCGCCTTCCGGCGCAAGCTTGCTCGCGCCCTCCACCGCCACGACCCCTGCCGCTCCCGGATCAAGTCCGGGATGACATGCGGACCACCAGGACGAGGGCGGCGAGGCCCCCAGTCGACGTGATCGTCCACTGGGGTCGTACTGCGTTTGGGCCATTGGTCCGGCGCGGGGCGGTGTCTCGGATGGGGTCCCGGATAAGCCCGCGGCTCAAGGCCGCGTTCTTTCCGGGATGACATTGGAGGGGGTTGAGGGGGCGGACCGCCAACCGCTGATCGAGGCCCTGTCCCTTTGTTCGACGCCCTGAACGAACGTCTGTCCACCGTCTTCGACCGGCTCTCCGGTCGTGGGGTGCTGACCGAGAAGGACGTGGACGAGGCCATGCGCGAGGTGCGCGTGGCGCTGCTGGAGGCCGATGTGGCGCTTCCGGTGGTGAAGGACTTCATCGCGCGGGCCAAGGAGCGGGCGACCGGCGAGGAAGTGATCCGCTCGGTCAAGCCGGCCGACCAGGTGGTCAAGATCACCTATGACGGCCTGGTCGAGATGCTGGGCGGCGACGAGGAGGGCCAGGCTGCCGCGGCGCTGAACCTGAACGCCACGCCGCCGGTGGTGATCCTGATGGCCGGCCTGCAGGGGTCGGGCAAGACGACGACGGCGGGCAAGCTGGCGCTGCGCCTGACCAAGATGGACCGCAAGAAGGTGATGATGGCGTCGCTGGACGTCTATCGCCCCGCGGCCCAGCAGCAGCTGGCCATGCTGGGCGAGCAGGCCGAGGTGGCGACCCTGCCGATCGTGGAGGGGCAGCGGCCGGCGGACATCACGCGCCGCGCCCTGTCGGCGGCCAAGCTGCAGGGCTTCGACGTGCTGATCCTGGATACGGCCGGGCGCACGACCATCGACGAGGCGATGATGGCGGAAGCCGCCGAGATCGCCGCCATTTCCAAGCCGACCGAGACGCTGCTGGTCGCGGACTCGCTGACCGGCCAGGACGCGGTGCGCACGGCGCGCGCGTTCCACGAGCGGCTGCCGCTGACCGGGCTCATCCTTACGCGCGCTGATGGCGACGCCCGGGGGGGCGCTATGCTGTCGATGCGGGCGGTCACCGGCCTGCCGATCAAGTTCCTGGGCTCGGGCGAGAAGATCGACGCACTGGACGTGTTCGACGCGCGGCGCGTGGCCGGGCGCATCCTGGGCCAGGGCGACATCGTGGCCCTGGTGGAGAAGGCCTCGGCCGACTTCGACCAGAAGCAGGCCGAGCGCATGGCCAAAAAGCTGGCCAAGGGCAAGTTCGACCTGGACGACCTCTACAACCAGCTGAACCAGATGAAGAAGATGGGCGGGCTGGAAGGGATCATGGGACTGCTGCCCGGGGTCCAGAAGATGAAGGCCCAGATCGCCGAGGCCGGCATCAACGATTCCATGATCACCCGCCAGCAGGCGATCATCGGCTCGATGACCAAGGGCGAGCGGGCCAAGCCCGACGTGCTGAACGCCTCGCGCAAGCGCCGGGTGGCGGCGGGCGCGGGCGTCGAGGTGCAGGAGATCAACCGGGTGCTGAAGCAGCACCGGCAGATGGCCGACGCGGTCAAGGCCATGTCCAAGCAGGGCGGCCGGGGCTTCGCCCAGTTCGCCCAGATGATGGGCATGGGCGGCGGTGGCGGTGGCATGGGCGGCGGCATGGGTGGCCGTCCGAGCATGGACCAGCTGAAGGCGCTGGGCGGCGGCAAGCTGCCCGACGTGCCCGGCATGGACCCCGCCGAACTGGAAGCGAAATTGAAGCAGCTGCAGTCGGGCGGAATGCCTGGCATGCCCGGACTTGGGGGCGGCGGCGGATTACCGGGATTGGGGGGCGGCCTTCCGGGCTTCCCGCCGAAGAAGAACTGACATCAACCGAACGATCGACTTAGACCTTAGGAACGACTGAAATGCTGAAGATCCGTCTCGCCCGTGGCGGCGCCAAGAAGCGCCCCTACTACCACATCGTCATCGCCGACAGCCGCTCGCCCCGCGACGGCAAGTTCCTGGAAAAGGTGGGTTCCTATAACCCGCTGCTGCCCAAGGACGGCCCCAACCCGCGCCTGGTCCTGAAGGTCGAGCGCATCGCCGAGTGGCTCAAGAAGGGCGCCCAGCCGACCGAGCGCGTGGCGCGCTTCCTGTCGACCGAGGGCCTGGTGAAGTGGGAACACGGCAACAACCCGCAGAAGGCCGAGCCGGGCAAGAAGGCCCAGGAACGCGCCGCCGAGCGCGCCCAGCGCGAGACCGACCGCGCCGAAGCCGAACTGGCCGCCAAGAACGCCCCGCCGCCGCCCGCGCCGGAGCCTGAGGTGGTTGAAGAGGCGCCGGTGGAAGCCGCTGCCGAAGAAGCCGCTCCGGAGGCTGTTGAGGCCGCCGCTGAGGAAGCCCCTGCCGAGGCTGCTGCTGAAGAAGCCGCTCCCGTAGAGGCCGCCGCTGAAGAGGCGCCTGCCGCTGAAGCCGCCCCGGAAGCCGCTGCTGAAGAAGCGCCTGCCGTAGAGGCCGCTGCTGAAGAAGCGCCGGTGGAAGCCGCCGCCGAGGAAGCCGCTCCCGAAGCCGCTGCTGAAGAGGCCCCGGCCGCTGAAGCCGCCGCCGAAGAAGAGCCCGCGGCCTAACTACCACTGCCGTCATTCCGGAAAGCCGCTGGGCGCGAGCCCGGCGGCTTATCCGGAACCCAGCAGCTCCGCCGTCAAAGCTCAGAGACGCCAGCTTCAAGCTCGCGCTTGCTGGGTTCCGGATAACGCCTGCGGCGGTTCCGGAATGACGGCGAACAAAGGTGCGAACGCGTGCCGGACCCTGCCCCCACCCTCATCGAGATCGCCCGCATCGCCGGCTCCTTCGGCGTGCGCGGGGAAGTGCGGGTGACGGCCTATTCGGACGACCCGCTGGCGCTGAAGAAATACGGGCCGCTGCTGAAGCAGGACGGGTCGGTGGCGCTGACGTTGACGTCGGCGCGCTTGCACAAGGCAGGCCTCGTCGTGCGCGCGAACGAGGTCGAGACCAAGGAGCAGGCCGACATGCTGCGGGGCCTGCGCCTCTACGTCCCCCGCTCCGCCCTGCCCGCGCCCGACGCGGACGAGTTCTACCTGGCCGACCTGATCGGCCTGGAGGCCCGCGCGCCTGACGGCGCCGTGCTGGGCAAGGTGAAGGCCGTCGAAGACTTCGGCGCCGGCGACATCCTGGAGATCGCCCCGCCCACCGGCGCGTCCTGGTACCTGCCCTTCACCAGGGAAGCCGCGCCCGAGCTGCACATCCCCGACGGCTGGCTGCTGGTCGTGCGCCCCGCCGAGGTGCAGGCGGACGGGGAAGAGCCCGCCTAGTCGTGCACGACGCCGTCGCCGGTGATCTCGACCCAGGGATGCTTGCGGTTCTCGAACACCGAATATTCCGGCGGCGGGAAATCGGGGTCGGCGAAGGCGCCCATGGCGACGGCGGTGAGGCCTTCCATGCCGTCGATTTCGTAGTAAACGCCGCCGCCGCAGACGGGGCAGAAGCTGAAGGTCGCCTTGCCGCCGGATTCGCCCACGGTCGACCACTGCGTCGAGCGGCCGGTGATGACCACGCGGTCGTTGGGCCAGCGGGCCTGGGCGGCGAAGGCCGAGCCTGAACGCTTCTTGCATTCCAGGCAGTGGCAGACGGAGATGCGGACCGGCTCGCCCTCGCAGGCGACGCTGAGCTGGCCACAGCGGCAGGTGGCGGTTCTAAGGGTCATTGCGCCAGCCTACCGGCCTGTGGTTTCAAGCGCCATGTCCATGCCCGCCCCGCCCGTCGTCTGGCCGCCCGATCCCGAGCGCGTGGAGGCGATCTTCGCGCGGCTGGCGGGGATCATGCCAGACCCCAAGACCGAACTGAACTACGGCAACCCCTACACCTTCGTGGTCGCCGTCGCCCTGTCGGCCCAGGCCACCGACGTGGCGGTCAACAAGGCGACCGAGGCCCTGTTCAAGGTCGCCGACACGCCGGCCAGGATGCTGGCGCTCGGCGAGGACGGGCTGATCCCCTACATCCAGTCGATCGGGCTTTACCGCACCAAGGCGAAGAACGTCATCCGCGCCGCCGAGATCCTGCAGTCGCAGTACGGCGGCGAGGTGCCGCTGACGCGGGAGGCGCTGCAATCCCTGCCGGGCGTGGGGCGCAAGACGGCGTCGGTGGTGCTGAACGAGCTCGGGATCGAGTCCGCCATCGCAGTGGACACCCACGTCTTCCGCGTCTCCCACCGCCTGGGCCTGGCCAATGCGTCCACGCCCGACAAGGTCGAGGCCCAGCTGTTCGGGGTGGTGCCGGAGTTCTACCTGGCCAAGGCGCACCACTGGCTGATCCTGCACGGCCGCTACACCTGCAAGGCCCAGCGCCCGGCCTGCGAGGCCTGCCCGGTGGCCGACCTCTGCCCCTCGCGGCGGTTCTACGCCGAGGCGCCTCAGGCCTCCGCGGCCAGGCGGACGGCGCGGGCGAAGCGGCCGGCGGCCTCGGGCTCGTAGCCGAGATAGAGGTCGGGCTCGACCAGTTCGAGCTCCATGAGCTGCGGCTTGCCCGCCGCGTCGCGCACCAGATCCACGCGGGCATAGAGCAGCGGCTCCTCCACCGCCTGCAGGATGCGGGCGGCGGCGGCCAGGACGTCGGGCTCGGGCTGATAGTCGCTGACGTGGCCGCCCCAGTCGGGCTGGGTCCGGAAATCGCCGGCGGCCGCGATCTTGCGGACGCCGTGGCTGAATTCACCATTGAAATACAGCAGGGAAAGTTCGCCTTCGCCGCTGACCTGATCGAGGAACGGCTGGATCATGGCCGGCCCCAGGGGACCCTCCTCGATGTCGCCGCCTGGCCGCACGCGGAGCGTCTTGTAGGCGCCGGCCGAGATCTGGGGCTTCACGATCAGCTCGTGCGTCCCGAACGCCGCGGCGGCCTTGTCGAGATCGCCGGGCTGCAAGTCGTCGACGAACACCGTCGGGATCACCGGCGCACCGAGCCTGAGCAGGCGCTCAAGATACTGCTTGTCGGAGTTCCAGCGCAGCACCGACGCCGGATTCTGGACGCGCACGCCCTCGAACGCCCAGCCTTCGAGCGTGGCCAGCCACTCCGCGTGGTCGCGGTGGTAACCCCAGGCGACCAGGGGCAGAACCAGGTCGAACTCCCCCAGCTCGCCGCCATCTTCGGTCCAGGAGCGGCTGTGGACGCTGATCCCTTCGGCGACCAGCGGAGCGGTCATGCGCTCGAGCACATCGCGCCAGCGGCTGGTGAAGGACTCGTCAGCGGGGTTGGGCGAGAGGATGGCGACGGAAAGGGACATGCCGTCGAGTAGCATGGGAATCCCCGGTCGATAATCGGCTGGTCTCGGCCGCGCAGGCGTTCGGGCGACTCAGGAACCGTGGGTCGCAGCGTCACCCTTCTC
>JANNVY010000479.1:0-2458 GCA_031408375.1 Pseudomonadota bacterium
GCGGCGGCGCGGCGGGCGCGAGCACGCTGGGATCAACGCGACCCGGCGTGACTTCGTCCAGCAGCGAGCCGGCGTTCCGCTGCATGTTGCCCAGAATCGTCAGGCCCAGGGACACCGCGATGAAGATCGTGCCCAGCACCCAGGTGGTCTTGGTCAGAAGGTTGCCGGCGCCACGCGCGGTCATGAAACCGCCAGTTCCGCCGCCGCCGCCCATGCCAAGCGCTCCGCCTTCGGAGCGTTGGAGGAGGATCACGGCGACCATGGCCACACAGACGATGATCTGGATAACGAGGAGCAGATTGAGAAGGAGCATGACGTCCGGGAAGTGGGCGCCCAAACGGCGCGGATCAAGCGGCTGCCTCTATCAGAGGTGCTTGGCTAAGGCCAGAGGCGGCCGAAATCGGCCTAGACGGCGCGGATGATGCCCAGAAAATCGGCGGCTTTCAGCGATGCGCCCCCGACCAGGGCCCCGCCGACGTCCTCGATCGCCAGAATTTCCGCGGCGTTGCCCGGCTTGACAGAGCCGCCGTAGAGGATGGCGACTGCCGATGACGCCTCGCCGAAGCGGGCGGTCAGGGTTTCGCGGATCGCTCGATGCACCTCGCCGATCTCTGCCAGCGACGGAGTCAGGCCAGAACCGATGGCCCAGACGGGTTCATAGGCCAGTGAAAACGCCTTGCCGCGCAGTTCATCGGGCAGCGACCCGGTCACCTGGGCCTGGACCACCTCAACCGCGCGACCGGCGCGACGTTCCTCGAGGGTCTCGCCGACGCAGACGATGGGCTCCAGACCCGCTCGAACCGCGGCCTTGACCTTGGCGCGGACGACGGCGTCGGTTTCACCGTAGCCGGAGCGGCGCTCGGAGTGGCCGAGGATCACGAGTGTCGCCCCCGCGTCTGCGACCATTTCGGCGGCCACGTCGCCGGTGAAGGCCCCTGAAAGCTCCCCGCGGCAGTCCTGCGCGCCCACTTCCACACCGGATCCGGAGGCTGCGCGCGCGGCGCGCTCAACCAGCGTAGCAGGCGGGCAGACGGCCACCCGCGCCCGGGCCGGGTCCGCCGCAAGCGCCTCGGTCAGGGCCGTCAACTCGCTCAGGGATGCGGCCAGGCCGTTCATCTTCCAGTTGCCCGCGATAAGGGGCGTGGGTTGGGTGCTCATGACGCGAGTATTTAGGCGAGGCGTCAGCGTTCGCCAAGGCCGCGAACCGCTCTCAGGTCGCTTGCCCGAAAGCCCCAGCCTCCACTATACCGCTGGCTTGAACCCCGCGGTCGCCGGTCGCTTCCGCCGACCACCCAGGAAAGTCGTCGTCTGGCCATGATCACCCTCTTCCGCCAATTCTCGAAGTCGATCTACGCGAAGATCATCTTCGGCCTCGTGATCATCGCAATGGCCTTTGGCGTCCAGCAGGCGGTCGACGCCAATCTCGGCTCGGCGGTAATCGTCGCCGGCGACCGTGAGACCAGCGATGCCGACTTCAAGCGGATCTTCGCCAACGCCCGCAAGCAGGAGGAGGAACGCGCGCGCCGGCCGGTTTCACCTGAAGACCTGATCCGCGCCAACATCCACCGTCGCATCGCCAATCAGTTGGCCGAACAGAATTCCGTCCTGGCCTGGCTGGACAGAATCCGCGTGACTGCCGGGGACACACTGATCACCGACGCGATGCGCCGCGAGCAGGCCTTCCTGAACCCGGTGACCGGAGCCTTCGACAAGACGCAGTTCCTCGAGGCCCTGCAGCGCGCGGGCATCAGCGAAGACGAGTACCAGCGCGAGACGCGCGACCAGCTGGCCACCATGCACTTTGGATCCGGCATGGCCATGGGCCTGCGCGCGCCGCGCATCTACGGCGCCTTGCAGGCGTCATTCGCGCTTGAACGCCGCGACGTCTCGATTTTCGCGGTGACCCCGCAGATGGCCGGCATTCCCGCGCCGCCGACCGACGCCCAGCTGACCCAGTTCATCAACCAGAACCAGGCCGCCATGCGCAGGCCCGAGTTCCGCCAGCTCACCCTGGTGCTCTTCACCGCCGGAGCCGTGGCCTCGCAGGTAACGGTGCCCGAAGCCGAAATCCGCCAGGAATATGAGGCTCGTAAGGCCAGCTTGGCCCAGGCCGAGCGGCGCACATTCATCCAGATTCCCGTCCGCACGCCTCAAGCCGCCCAGCAGGTGATCACAGCCTTGCGCGCCGGCCAGGATCCCGCCGCCGTGGCCCGCTCCGCTGGCGTTTCAGCGGTGACCTTCACCGACAAACCCCAGACATCCGTGCCAGACGGCGCGGTAGCCCAGGCTGCCTTCACCATGACCGCGGGCCAGGTGTCCGATCCAATTCGCGGCCAGTTGGGCATGGCGGTGGTCAAGCTGATTTCCATCGCTCCGGGCCACGCCGTGTCCTTCGAGGAGGCGCGGCCTTCCATTGAAACCCGCATGCGCAGCGAGGCCGCCGCCGAGAAGGTCTATG
>JANNVY010000480.1:0-2347 GCA_031408375.1 Pseudomonadota bacterium
CTATGTCCACCGCATCGGCCGCACCGCGCGCGCCGGCGCCTCGGGCATCGCCGTCAGCTTCGTGGCCGACGACGAGCGTAACCTGCTGAAGGACATCCAGCGCCTGACCCGCCAGACGATCCCGGCCTGGGACCGTCGCAACGACAAGGCCCTGGGCGCTCTGGACGCCGCCATCATGGCCACCGGCCCCGGTCGCAAGGCCGCGACTCCGGAACGCCACGTCGACCCCCGCTCCAAGCCCCGTGGGCCGCGCCACGAGCGTAACGGCGGCGGCAACGGCGGCTCGGGCCGCTTCGGCCGCGACCGCGTCCACAACTCGGACCGTTCGGACCGCACCACGACCGGCGAACGCGGCCACTTCTCCGAGCGCACGCTGGGTGAACGCGCCAACGCCGGCCGCACCAACTACGACCCGCTGAAGGGCGACCGCCTGCCGCTCGCCGTCGCGGCTCCGGCCGTGCTGGCCGAAGGCGCCGTCAAGAAGCGCCGCCGTCCGCGCAAGCGTAACGGCGGCAACGGCGCAGGCCGCGCCGCGGCTTACTAGGAAACAACCCTTCTCACAGCGTGAGAAGGCAGGGACCCGCCCCGGAGAGGCGCGAGCCGCGAAGGGAAAGCGGGAGGTAGAGCCGCAGGATTTGGCGCGGTGCGAGCCGCTGGCTCTACCCCCACCTAAGAACCTGCGGCCTGCGGCCTCCGGTGCGTGGGTTCCCTCCTTCTCGCAGGCGAGAAGGGTGAGATAAGAGAGCGGCGGCCCCCGGGTCGCCGCTCTTTTCGTATCCGGACCGCATGATCTTCCCCTCTCCCCTCGAACGCGGCGTGCTGATCCAGCGCTACAAGCGCTTCTTCGCCGACGTGCGCCTGGAGGACGGCAGCCTGGTCACCGCCCACTGCCCCAACCCCGGCGCCATGCTGGGGCTGAAGACGCCGGGGATGCCGGTATGGCTGTCACGGTCGACTGATCCCAAGCGCAAGCTGGCGACGACGCTGGAACTGGTCGACAACGGATCGGGCCTCGTGGGCGTCAACACCATGAACCCGAACAAGCTGGCCGCCGAGGCCATTGCTGCGGACTTCATCCCCGAACTCGCCGACTATGCCAGCCTGCGCCGCGAGGTCGCCTACGACGGCGACAGCCGCATCGACATCTTGCTGGAGGGTCCCGACCGCGAACGCTGCTGGGTCGAGGTCAAGAACAGCCACTTTCTGCGCGAGCCGGGCCTGGCGGAATTCCCCGACTGCAATACCGTGCGCGGCGTGAAGCACCTGAAGGCCCTGGAACGCCGCGTCGATGCGGGCGAGCGGGCGGTGATGCTGTTCGTGGTCCAGGCCACCAACGTCCACGAGTTCGACACCGCCGACGACATCGACAAGGCCTACGGCCCCGCCCTGCGAGAGGCAGCGGCGAAGGGGGTGGAGGTACTGGTCGTCGGCTGCGCGCTCAGCCCCGAGGCGATCGTGGTGGACCGGGCGATGCGCTGGCGACGGGCGGAGTAACCCAACCCAACACGCCGTCATTCCGGAAAGCGCGGGGCGCTTATCCGGAACCCAGCAGCGAAACCTCACCGCGCAAAACAACGCCCAGCTTCAAGCTCGCGCTTGCTGGGTTCCGGATCGGCGGACGCTGCGCGTCCTTGTCCGGAATGACGGCTTTGAAGGGTTACTTCTTGGCCGGAGCCTTGGGCTTGGCCGCGGCGGGCTTCTTGGCGGCCGGCTTCTTCGCCGCCGCCGGCTTTGCAGCCGCCTTGGGCTTGGCCGCAGGTTTCGCGGCCGCCTTCGGCTTGGCGGCCGGCTTGGCCGGAGCCGCCTTGGGCTTGGCCTTGCCGCGCGCGATCACAGCCGCGGCGACCCCGGCCAGGGCCGCTGCGCCCGCAACGGCGCCGGCCGCGATGGCTTTGCCCTTGGGGGTCTTCAGCATGGCCATCAGCTCATCGCCGATGTGGTCGAGGTTCTCGGGCAGCTTGCCGGTGGGGCTGATGTTGTCGATCACGGACGGCAGGGCCCTGGCGACCCGGTCGGCGGCCTCCTTGCCGCTGACACCCAGCTTCTTGGCCGCCTTCCCGATGGCGTCGGCGCCCAGCGCACGCTGGACCTGCTCGGCGGACGGCAGACGGTTGGCGCTGGATGAGACCCAGCTGGAGACGTTGTCGGCCAGTTCGGAATCCTTGAGCTTGTCGACCAGCCCGCCGAGGCCCGCAATGCCGCCCTTGGCCTTGTCGCCGGCCACCGCCAGCACGGCCTCGACGTTGCGCCGCGCTTCGCTGTCCTTGGCCACCGCGGCCTTCAGGGAATCCAGAAAGCTCATTGTCGGTCCTCGCATCAGGCCGGCGCATCATCGCCCGGCGGTTTC
>JANNVY010000481.1:0-3469 GCA_031408375.1 Pseudomonadota bacterium
ACCTGCGGCGCTGCCGCGCCTCCGGTGCGATGGGCCCGTCTTACCCCTCAGGGGGGTAAGGGTGGGGGCGCTTCAATTAGAGATCGTGGAAACTATTGAAGTACATGCGTATTTCCGAATTCCGCCGCTGACAACACCCCGTCAGACGTCGCCTCCGCGCGCCCGGGGCTTGAAATCGCTGTGCTTTCATGAACTGTATACAGTATGCAGTTAGACGCCGCCGCCCTCGACCGCCCCAACATCAGCGACGAGCTGGTCCACGCCGTGCGCGCCATGATCGTGGATGGACGGCTGGCGGCCGGGGCGCGGGTCAATGAGGTGCACCTGGCCGCCGGGCTGAAGGTCAGCCGCACGCCGTTGCGCGAGGCGCTGGGCCGGCTGGCGGCGGAGGGGGCGCTGCAGGCGGTGCCGCGCAAGGGCTGGTTCGTCGCCCCCATGACCGAGGCGGAGCTGTCGCAGCTCTACGACCTGCGCCCGCTGCTCGACCCCGAGGCCCTGCGGCTGGGCGGCGTGCCGTCGGAGCAGACCCTGGTGCGCCTGGACCAGATCAACCGGATGATCGAGGCGGCGGCCCGGCCCGACCAGATCATGGCGCTGGACGACATCTGGCACATGACCCTGCTCAGCGCCTGCCCCAACCGGGTGCTGGTGGACATGATCGAGCAGCTGATGCTGCGCACCCGGCGCTACGAGCTGGCCCTGATGCGCGAGCGGCCCAACGCCGAGCGCGCCGCCAACCACCACGACGTCATCATCGCCGCCCTGCGCCGCGGCGAACTCGAAGCCGCCTGCGCCGAGCTGAAGGCCAACATGAGCCACGGCCGAGAACCCATCCTGGCCTGGCTGCGCGAGCGCCAGGCGACGTCCCCTGTTTGAAGTCGGAGTGAGCATGCTTCCCCGTCCCGGCGCCGCGCGCGCCCTGATCCTTGCCGCCGCCTTCCTGGCAGCGCCCCTGCAAACGGCCGCGAACACCCCTGCGCCCACCGCTGCGATCCCGCTGTCGGAGGTGGCGGGTCTCTGGGAGGCGTCGGCCTTCTTCGGCCCCGACCTGCGCGGCCCCGTCACCGTCGAGCGGCTGGCGGCAGGCTGGCGCGCCGACCTGAAGGGCAGGCTGGTCACGGGCCTGCCCGATGCTGCCGGGCGCATCGTGTTCGACTTCGGACAGGGCCGCACCCTGACGCTCGACCCCGCCCCTCGCGGCGCGCCCGCGGCCCTCTGGCGCCAGGGCCAGAGCCCGTTCGATTCCGGCAGCTTCATCACCCCCGTTGACCTCACCGCTCAGGCGCCCGGCCGCTGGGGCGGGACGGTGGCGCCGCTGGACGCGCGCATGACGCTCTACATGCCGGTCACGGTCGGGCCGGATGGCGCTGCGACGGCCTGGGTGCGCAACCCCGAACGCAACGCCGGCCGCGCCCTGCGCATCGAGAGCGTCCGGGTCGAGGGCGGCGATGTGCTGCTCATGGGCAAGCCCTTCGGCGCGCGGGTCCTGGAGGCGGTCGGGCGCGGGCGCTTCGATCCCGACAACGGCATCCTGTCGGTCTACATCTCCCGCGTCGGCCAGACCTATGAGTTCCACCGCGTCGAGCCGGGGCAGGGCAGCGGCTTCTATCCCCGCGATCCGGGCGTCGCGCCCTATCGCTACACCCCGCCGTCGGCCCGCGCCGATGGCTGGCCCGTCGGGACCCTGACTGAAGCCGGGATCAGCCATCCGGAGATGGAGCGCTTCGTCCAGATGTTGGCGACCCTGCCGATGGAGGGCATGTCGACGTCCGATGTCCACGCCGTCCTGATCGCCCGGCGCGGCAAGCTGGTGCTGGAGGAATACTTCCACGGCTTCGACCGTGACACGCTCCACGATACCCGGTCGGCGGCCAAGAGCCTGAGCGCGGTGCTGTTCGGCGCCGCCATGCAGGCGGGCCACCCGCTCAGCCTCTCGACCCCGGTCTATTCAACCCTGGACGCCGCGCCGGTCGATCCGCGCCAGGCCTCGATGACCGCGCGCCACCTGTTGAACCAGACCTCGGGGTTCTTCTGCGATGACGCCAATGGCGACGCGCCGGGCGCCGAGGACGCCATGCAGGGCCAGCGCGAGGAGCGTGACTGGTATCGATTCACCCTGAAACTGCCGATGGTCTCGGCCCCCGGCGCGGCCGCTCCGGTCTACTGCTCGGTCCAGCCCAACCTTCTGGGCGCCGTGATTGCGCGCGCCTCGGGCAAGCCGCTGGAGCGCCTGTTCGCCGATCTGGTGGCCCGGCCGATGGGCATCACCCGCTATGCGCTCAACACCCAGCCCACCGGCGAGCCCTACATGGGCGGCGGCGCCTACCTGCAGCCGCGGGACTTCATGAAGTTCGCCGAGGTTATGCGCGCCGGAGGCGCCTGGCAGGGCCGCCGCGTGGTCAGCCGCGACTGGGCCGCGCAATCCACCGCCGCGCTCGAACAATTCGGCGAGCGCCGCTACGGCTATCTGTGGTGGTCGCAGGAGTATCCCTACAGGGGCCGCAAGGTCCGGGCCTTCTACGCCGCGGGCAACGGCGGCCAGATCGCCATGGCCATTCCTGAGCTGGAACTGGTGATCTGCTTCATGGGCGGGAACTACTCGGATGCAGCCGCGCGGATCCCGCAGGACCGGTATGTGCCGGAGATGATCCTGCCGGCGGTGGACTGAACCCCTCCCGTCATCCTCGGGCGTAGATCGCGCTGCGATCGAAGTCCCGAGGACCCAGCAGCGAAGACCTTGAAGCTGGGTGGCGGCGCGTGCGGGCGCCCGACTTCACGCCCGGAGCAACTGGGTCCTCGGATCGGCGCGCCTGCGGCGCTTGTCCGAGGATGACGGAAGTTAAAGGGGGCGCTACGACCAGTGCTTCGGCGCTAACCGTCACAGCAACGTCGCAGAACATCCACAGAACGTGACGGCCTGACCCCAAGAAATACCTTCCGGAAAACCCGACTCACGCTAGGCGGTTAACCCAGCGTTAGGGAAGGTAGTTATTCAATTAACCCTTTCCGGCGAACCGTCTGCGCATCAGGCGCAAGGGTTCGCAGGTCCTGGGTCCAAGAGGTCGGTTAATGGCAATTTCTCTGTCCGCGCCGCGCGCCACGGAACTGAAACCCCGCATCGTCGTGTTCGGCGTCGGCGGGGCCGGCGGCAACGCCGTCAACAACATGATCGAGTCCGGGCTCGAGGGCGTGGAGTTCGTGGTCGGCAACACCGACGCGCAGCAGCTCCAGTACGCCAAGACCGAAAATCGCATCCAGCTGGGCGTCACCACGACGCAAGGCTTGGGCGCCGGCGCCCACCCCGAGGTCGGCATGCACGCCGCCGAGGAGAGCGCCGCCGAGATCGAGGAGCGTCTGGAAGGCGCCCACATGGTCTTCATCACCGCCGGCATGGGCGGCGGCACCGGCACCGGCGCCGCGCCCGTTATCGCCAAGTGCGCGCGTGAGAAGAACATCCTGACCGTCGGCG
>JANNVY010000482.1:0-1670 GCA_031408375.1 Pseudomonadota bacterium
GGGCCGCGCTGGCGCATGCGCTGCAGGACAAGCTGGTGCAGCTGCGGACTGAAACGCGCGCGCCGCTGATTTCGGCCGAGGTGCGCGAAAGGGACGGCGGGGGGCTAAAGGTGCAGATCCCCGGCTCCGGCGTAAGTCTGGCCGACCTGGACCTGGCGCTGCGCCAGGTGCTCGGGCGGCAGACCCACCTTTCGGCCGAGGTCTCCCGCGTGAGCTCCGGCGCAGAGAAGGGCGCTCTGGCGATCACCGCGCGGCTGGGCTCGCAGCCCGGCGTTCGGCTGGTGCAGCCGGACGGCGACCTGGATGCCCTGATGGGCCGGGCCGCAGAATATGCCTACCGCACCGCCGAACCGATCAAATACTCCAGCTGGCTCGCGGAGCGTGGGCGGACCGGGGAGGCCGCTCAGGTCCTGAACCGCCTGACCGGCGTCGGCTCCGACATGGACCGGGCGCGAGCCTATTATGCACTCAGTTTCGGGCAGATGGGGGAAACCCCTGCCCGGAACCGCGAGCTGATCGCCGAGGCGGTCCGCCTCTCGAAGGGGCTTGTTGGGCTGAACGACTACGCCGCCTTCGAAAACGGCCAGGGTCACTCCGAAGCCGCCTATCTGGCCCGTGTGCAGCTGATGAAACGCCCGCAAACGGACTTGGCGCGCTATACGGATGAGGCGCGGGCATTCGCCAAGCTGCTGCCTGCCGCCAATCTGGCCAGCCTCCTGGGCGACTATAGTGGGCAGTTAGGCCTCCCCTGCAACCGCCTGAAGGTCTCGCCTTGCGAAGCCGCCAGCCTCGTCAACGTCGTGCGCGCCAATCGGGCGCTGGCCGAACCTTCACGAGACAACCGGATCTCCGTCGGGGCGAACGCCCTCGCAAACCTGCACGACCTGCAATCGGCTGAGGCGCTCCTAGCGCTCAGACCTCCGCCGCCAGCCGATACGCTGCTCGCTTTGCTGGCCCGTGAGGATAGCTCGTGGCTGTCGGTGCGGGCGACTATCAACCGTGACCGCGAGGACTGGGCTGCGTTGCTGCGTGACGCTGAGGCCTGGGACGTGCTGGCGACGAGGTCGCCGTCCCTTCGCACCGCTTACAACGTCGGTAGCAACCGCGGGCTGGCGCTTGCGGCGCTGGGCGACCGGGCAGGCGCCGAGCGCGCCGCCGCGATGCTGCCGCTCGACTGCTATCGCTGCGTCATTCGGCGGGGCCTGATCGCGGCCCGGCTGGGACAGTCAGCGGCGGCCGACCGCTGGTACGCCGAAGCTGTACGGCAGGGACCTTCGCTTCCCCGCGCCGAGGCGGAGTGGGCGGCGGTGCTGATGACGCAGGGCCGCGTCGACGCCGCGCTGGTGCAGGCCGCCGCCTCCGCTCGCAAGGGCCCCAGGTTCGCCGACGCGCAGGAAGTCTGGGGCGAGGCGCTGCTCGCGAAGGGAGATGCCCGAGCCGCGGTTCGCAAGTTCGAAGCCGCGGCAAAGCTAGCACCTCGATGGGGCCGATTGCACCTGAAGTGGGGTGAGGCCTTGGCCAAGCTGGGCAAGACCGGGGATGCGCGGGTGAAGTGGCGGGCGGCGGCGACAATGGACCTGGCGCCGGCGGATCGGGCGCGTCTCCAGGCTCTGACCGGAAAGCGGACTCTCTGAACGACCGCAAGGGGTCGAATTTCACCGTTGGCTCGG
>JANNVY010000483.1:0-4740 GCA_031408375.1 Pseudomonadota bacterium
CCTGTGCGACATCCTTCTCGATCTGGCTCTTGAGCGCGTCGAGGGTGTCGAAGGTCATTTCCTCGCGAATGAAGCCGACAAGGCCGACTTCGATGACCTGACCGTAAACGTCCTCGTCGAAGTCGAATATCCAGACCTCAAGCAGCGGCTCGGAGATCCTGAACATCGGTCGGATCCCGATATTGGCGATTCCGTCCCGGACCCGGCCGTCCGCAAGCCGGACCGTCACCAGATAGACCCCGAATTTCGGCCGCACATAGTCGCCCAGGCGAACATTGGCGGTCGGCACGCCGATCGTGCGGCCGCGCTTGTCGCCGTGGATCACCTCCCCCTCGATCGCGAAGGCCCGGCCGAGGATGCTGGACGCAAAGCCAGGCGTTCCGTCGTGCAACGTATCTCGCACAGCCGAAGACGACAGCTTCACGCCCTTGGCGTCATCCACCCGCTCGACCACCGAAACCCCAAAGCCAAGCTGCTTGCCGGCTGCCGTCAGTTCGGCAGGTCCCCCCGTGCGCCCTTTGCCATAGGTGACGTCGAAGCCGACCGCGACCCAGCGCGCGCCAAGGCCCGCGGCCAACACCTGTCCGGCGAAGTCGGTGTCGCTCATCCCCGCCATCGCGGCGTCGAAGGGCAGGGCGTAGAAGAGCTCGACTCCCAGGGCCTCGAGCGCGCGGGCCTGCTGGTTCAGGCTCATCACCCGGAAGGGCTCGGCGTCCGGCTGGAAGAACAGGCGGGGGTGGGGCTCGAAACTGACCACGCCCAAGGGCGCGCCGATCCGCTCCGCGGCCTCGCGGGCCGCCGCGATGACCCTCTGGTGGCCGAGGTGGACGCCGTCGAAGTTGCCGAGCGCCACGGCGGCGCCGCGCTGGCTGTCCGGCAGGCCGCGCCAGTCGCGCACGAGCGTCAGACTCACGGGCGGGGCCTCAGGCGTGGGCGGGGCGTCGGCGGCGCGGCACGCGGATCACCGCCTCGCCGTCCAGCACCGACTCGCCGTTCACCAGGCATTCGGTCTTTAACGTCACCCGCGCCGATTCGTGGTCAATGTCGGTGACGGTCACGCGCCCGACCACCACGTCGCCGATGCGCACCGGCTTATGGAAGGTCATGGTCTGGTGCAGATAGATGGCGCCCGGACCCGGCAGCATGGTGCCGACCACCGCCGAGACGAACGACGCCGACAGCAGGCCGTGGGCGATGCGCCCGCGATAGGCGGTCTTGGACGCGAACGCCTCGTCCATGTGCACCGGATTGAAGTCGTCCGACGCCTCGGCGAAGCGCTGGATGCGCTCCTCGGTGATGTCGCGCGTCAGCTCCGCGCTCTGACCAACAGTCAGCTCGTCGAGGATGAAACCGGGCAGGCGGTCGGGGCTCATGGTGCGGGTGTAACCTTGTGCGGGCTTCAGGTCACCACCTGAGGTCGGGCGCGGCCCATCTTGCGTGGGCGCCGGCGTCGGCCAGCACGGCCTCGACCTTCGCCGCCGTCATGCGCCCGTCCGGTCCGGCCAGCTCAGCAGCATGGATGCCGCCGGCGACGAACAGCAGGTCGATCCCCTGCCGGTTGGCTCCGGCCACATCGGTGCGGACCCCGTCGCCGATGGCCAGGATGCGATCCCGCGCCACGGGACGGCCCGCTAGGCGGTCGGCTTCGGCGTAGCTGAGCTCGTAGATCGGGGCGAAGGGCTTGCCGGCCATCAGCACCTTGCCGCCCAGCTCCTCATAGAGGTCGGCCAGCGCCCCCGCGCACCAGATCATCTTGTCGCCCTTCTGGACCACCAGGTCGGGGTTGGCGCAGATCATCTCCAGCCCCCGCGCGGCGCAGTCGGCGAGGCCCTCGCGGTAGTCGGCGGGCTCTTCGGTGTCGTCATCGAAAAGGCCGGTGCACGAGATGAAGGCGGCGCCCTCGGGGGTGCGCAGGATTTCGACGCCCGAGCCTTCGTAAAGGCCGTCGTCACGATCCGGCCCGATCGCCCAGGCGGGTCCCGGCGCGCGCTTGACCAGTTCGGCGAAGGTCGCGTCGCCCGAGGCGACGAAGCCGGTCCAGGCCTCACGCGGAACCCGCAAGTCCTTGAGCTGCGACACCACGAACCTGGAGGGTCGCGGCACGTTGGAGATCAGCACGACCGGCCCGCGCACTTCGCCGAAGCGGATCAGCGCTTCGCAGGCATCGGGGAAGCTCTCGACGCCGTTGTGGATGACGCCCCAGACGTCGCACAGGATGGCGTCGTACTGGTCGGCGATGGCGGAGAGGCCGGGGATCACGGAGGGCGCGGTCATGGGCGGGGCGGTAGCACCTCTGCCCTTGCAGGAGAAGCCGGCTCAAGCCTCCTTCTCCGGAGGAGAAGGAGGGCCCCACGCACCGGAGCGAGCTCTCTCGCGGAGGTTTTTGCGTGGGAGGTTGAGGGGGAAACGTGACGTTTGAAGGCAAGCGTGGGCAAGGTCGCCCACCGTCGTGTTTCCCCCTCAATCTCCCGCGCAAGGAATCTCCGCCTGCGGCTCCGATTGCGCGGGCTCCGTCTTTCTTCTCCGGAGAAAGAGTTGCTACCGCGCCCCCTCGCGTTTCAGGAGGGCTTCCTTGCGTTCGACCCCGAAGGCGTAGCCGGTGAGGCTGCCGCTGGCGCCGACGACGCGGTGGCAAGGGATGATGACGCTGATGCGGTTCTGGCCGCAGGCGGCGCCGACCGCGCGGGCGGCCTTGGGGTAGCCGAGGTGCTCGGCCAGTTGGCCGTAGGTCCAGACCTCGCCGCGTGGGATGCGGCGCAGGGCATCCCAGACCTTCTCCTGGAAGGCCGTGCCGCGCACGTCCAGCGGCAGGTCGGCGGCGGGGGCTTCCGTGGGGTGTTCGATCATCTCGATGATGGCCGCCACGGCGCCCGTCAGGCCCAGGTCGTCGATCTCGACCTCGGCGCCGGAGAAGCGCTCTGCGAACCAGGCGATCATCTTGTCGCGGTCCTCGCCCAGCTCGACGGCGCAGACGCCCTTGTCGGTGGTGGCGACCAGCACCTGGCCGAGCGAGCAGTCGGCGACGGCCACGCGGATGTGCTCGCCGGCGCCGCGGTCCTTCCACCGCGCCGGGGCCATGCCGAAGCGGTGGCGGCTCTTGGCGTAGAAGCGCGAAGCGGCGCCGTAGCCGGCGTCATAGACCGCCTCGGTCACGCTGGCCCCGCCCGACAGCGCGGCCTTGGCGCGGCGGTCCTTCACGGCGGAGGCGTAAGCCGCGGGGGTGACACCGGTCTCGGCCTTGAAGACACGGTGGAAGTGGAAGGGGGACATCCCGGCGATCCGGGCCATCTCGTCCAGCTTGGGGCTTTCCTCGGCCGCATCGATGGCCTGGCAGACGCGCGCGATGGCGTCCTTGTAGACCGAGCCGGACTCGTCGGGTTTACAGCGCTTGCAGGCGCGGAAGCCCTCGGCGCGGGCGTCCTCGGCGCTGGCGAAGAACTTCACATTGCCGCGATTGGGCATGCGCGCGGGGCAGCCGGGCCGACAGTAGATCCCCGTCGTCTTTACCCCCATCAGATAGCGGTCGCGCAGCCGCCTGTCGCGCGTCTGGAACGCGGCCCAGGCTTCATCTTCGAGGCTGATCGGTTCAGGCTTCACGAGCGCCAACATAGGCGTTTCCTCCGTCGTTGGGAGGGTTCTACGCGCGCGCCGGAATTCGGCCTTCCCGCGCCTTGCGGTCAAAGGCGGCCCGGTGTTGGATCGCCACCCTGGAGACGGGAGACGTCATGAGCACGCGCCTGACCTATGCCATCAAGTTCGTCGACGACATGGACGCGGCGGTGGCCTTCCACCGCGACCAGCTGGGCCTGACGCTGAAGTTCCAGTCGCCGCAGTGGACCGAGTTCGCCACCGGCGAGACCACCCTGGCCCTGCACGAGGCCTCGGCCGACTATCCCGCCGGGTCGGTCCAGCTGGGCTACGGCGTGCCCAACGTGGACGCCTTCCACCGCGAAAAGTCCGGCGCCGGCGTGACCTTCACCCAGCCGCCGATGGAGATGCACGGCTCCAAGATCGGGCGCTTCCTCGATTCCGAGGGCGCGGAGTGTTCGATCGGGGGAGGCTGACTACCCCACCCGCCGCTGCTTCAGCTGCATGGTCGCGCGCATGAAATCCGCCGGGGGGTCGGTTTCGGCCAGGACCTGGTCCTTGATGGCGCGGGGTTCTCCGAAGAGGTGCCCCTGGCCGTAGGCGATGTCGAGTTCGAGGATGTCGACGACCTGGCGTTCGGCCTCGACCTTCTCGGCGATCACCTCCACGCCGTAGCGGCGGGTCAGGTTGGCGAAGTCGGCGGCGTGGATGTCCTTGAGTTCGCGCAGGGCCGGCTCGCCGTCGATGTCTAGCAGCTGCTCCAGCAGCAGGTCGGCGCCGATCTTGAGGAACTTCACGTCCGAGCGCTGCAGGTCGGCGAAGTCGAGGTCCAGCGTCTGGACCTTGTCCAGCGAGAAGCGGAAGCCGAGGTCGGACAGCTTGGCCATGTTGCGCGCCTCGACCGCGCCGCGGGCGTCGAACGTGGCCTGACCCAGTTCGAAGATCAGGGCCTGGTTGAGGTCGCGGTTCTCGCTGAGGAAGTCGAGGAACTGGGGGAAGAAGGTCTCGTCGCCGAGTGAGGACAGGGCGACGTTGCAGAAGACGCCGACCTTGCGATCCTGACGCGCCAGGCGGCGGACGATCTGGGCGCAACGGAACAGCAACAGGTTGTCGATGGCGGGGACCAGGCCCTCGCCCTCGGCGACCGAGAGG
>JANNVY010000484.1:0-5060 GCA_031408375.1 Pseudomonadota bacterium
CGAGAATGGCGTCGGCGTAGATCCGCTCATAGCGTTCGGCGTCGGCGGCCGTGCGGGCCCCCTCGCCCAGCATGTCGAAACTGCACAACCAGCCTTCCCTGTTCGACCGCTTCAGCGCCGCCTCGATGGTGCGCCCGACCACGAACTGCTCGCCCATGATGCGCACGGCGGCGGCCACGGCCTGGCGGATCACCGGCTCGCCGAGGCGCCCCGCCAGATTGCGCAGGAAGCCTCCCAGATCCTTCTTCGCCGCCTCGTCGACATCGACCAGATGGCCGGTCAGCATCAGGCCCCAGGTGGAGGCGTTGACGAATAGGCTGTCGGACTGGCCCAGGTGGCTGGCCCAGTCGGCCGATCCGATCTTCTCGGCGATCAGCCGGTCACGGGTTCCCTCGTCTGGCGTGCGCAGCAGCGCCTCGGCCAGGCACATCAGCGCCAGGCCCTCGCGGGTCCCCAGCGAGAACTCTTTGAGGAAGCTTTCGACTACGCCCTGGCGGTCGCTGCTGGAGCGAGCGGTGCGCACCAAAGCCTCAGCCTCGGCCACCACGGCGGCGCGCTCGGCGGCGGACAGGGGCCTGCGGGCGAGCAGGTCGCGCACCGCCTCGGCTTCATCTCTGAACTTGCCAGCGTCGAGGCCGTCCCAGGCGCTTTCGCTCAAGTCCGCCTTGCGCGGCATTTAATGCTCCAGATGGTGGTGGGGCGGGTCTTAGACCGTGAGCTTGGGGCGGGAAAGGGGCGCGTCATTCGCTGCGCTCGCGTTATCGCCCATTCCCCCTTATAGGTGCGCGCCTCATCAACGGCGGGCGCGCCTCTACATGCGGATTTTGTTGGCTACGGACGCCTGGGAACCCCAGGTCAACGGGGTGGTGCGGACCTTGAGCCGCACGGTCGCCGAGTGCCGCGCAATGGGTCACCAGGTCGAGCTGGTCTCGCCGGACCAGTTCAAGACCATCCCCTGCCCGACCTATCCGGAGATCCGGCTGGCGCTGGGCGCCTACGAGGAGATGCGCGAGCGTTTCCGGGCTTTCGAGCCCGAGGCGATCCACATCTCGACCGAGGGCCCAATCGGGCTGGCGGCGCGGCGCATCTGTCTGGAATGGAAGCTGCCGTTCACAACCAGCTATCATACGAAATTCCCTGAATACATCTCGGCCCGTTTCCCGGTGCCGGTGTCGGCGGGCTACGCCTACATGCGCTGGTTCCACAAGCCGTCGGGCCGGCTGATGGTGGCCACGCCGTCGATGCGGGATGAGCTGGCCAGCCATGGTTTTCGCAACATCTCGCCCTGGTCGCGCGGCGTGGACACCGAGATGTTCGCCCCCGACCTGGGCACGGTTTACGAGGGCCTTGAGCGGCCGATCTGGGTCAATGTCGGGCGCGTAGCGGTCGAGAAGAACATCGAGAACTTCGTCAAGCTTGACCTGCCGGGCACCAAGGTGGTGGTCGGCGACGGCCCGGCCCGCGAGGAGCTGGCCCGCAAGTACCCCGAGGTGAAGTTCCTGGGCGCCAAGTACGGCGACGACCTGGCCAAATACTATTCCGACGCCGACGTCTTCGTCTTCCCGTCGCTCACCGACACCTTCGGCCTGGTGATCCTGGAGGCCATGGCCACGGGCACGCCGGTGGCGGCCTTCCCGGCCCCCGGCCCGATCGACATCATCCCGGGCTCGGATGCCGGCGCTTGCCACGAAGACCTCAAGACCGCCTGCATGGAAGCGCTGAAGTGCGACCGCAAGACCACGCGGGCCTATGCAGAGAAGTTCTCCTGGCGGGCCTCGGCCGAGGAGTTCGTACGCAACCTGCAACCCCAGCCCGAGCCCGAACGCGTGCGGCTCTGGAAACGGCTGCGGCGTCTCGCACGCCTGCGCGGCAAGGCCCCGACGCCCGGAATGTAGGTGCGCGCCGCTCTCGACGAGCATCGCCCCGGACCGCCAATCAACCTCCCCAAAAGAAAACGGCCCGTGCAGGAGGAGCACGGGCCGTCAAGGCTCAGGGAAGGAAGGCTAGCCTAGGACGCCGGGCGACCCATCGTGGTGCCGGCCTCGAAGGCGGCGCGGGCGCCGTTGTGCTGGCCGGCGGGAAGCGGGAGCAGGCCCCGGTCCTGCAGGTAGCCGCCGCGACCGGTGGCCGCATCCGACAGATACTCCTGTACGAACTCGCGCAGACCCGGAGTCGAGGTCAGGGCGGACTTCTTCACATAGATGTAGAGCGAGCGTGACAGCGGGTAGGCGCCGGAGGTGATGTTCGCCGCGGTCGGGGCGACGCCGTTGATGGTGGCGCCCTTCACCCGGTCCTGGTTTTCTTCCAGGAACGAGTAGCCGAAGATGCCCAGCGCGCCCGGGGTGCGGGTGAGCGTCGAGACGATGGCGTTGTCGTTCTCGCCGGCGTCGATCCAGCGACCGTCCTCACGGACGGTGCCGGCCAGGGCCTTGAACTTCTTCTCGTTGCCAGAGCGGATTTCGTCCAGCGTCGGGAAGCGGCGGGCGCCGGCCTCCATGCCCAGCTCGACAAAGGCGTCGCGGGTGCCTGACGTGGGCGGCGGGCCGTAGACGGTGATGCGGTTGCCCGGCAGGCCCGAGCCGATCTCGTCCCAGGTGTTGTAGGGGTTGGGCACGAACTTGCCACCGCGCAGCACGGTCTTGGCGAAGGCGAAGTAGAGGTGCTCGAGCTTGAAGTTGTAGTTGGCGCCGTCCTTGTCGGTGGCGATCACAATGCCGTCGAAGCCGATCTTGATTTCGATGATGTCGCGCACGCCGCGGGCGGCGCAGGTGTCGAATTCGGCCTTCTTCATCCGACGCGAGGCGTTGGCGATGTCAGGGAAGCCCGGGCCCGAGCCGCCGCAGAACAGCTTGATGCCGCCGCCGGTGCCCAGCGATTCGACCTTGGGGGCCTTCTTGCCGGTCTTGCGGGCGTAGTTTTCAGCGACGCGGGTGGTGAACGGGAAGACGGTGGAGGAGCCGGCGGCCCAGACGTAGTCGCGGGCCTGCTGGGCGTTGGCCGTGGCGCCGCCGGTGACGGCGACGGTGGCGGCCAGGGCCACGGTGGCGAGAAGTTTCTTCATGGAGGGTCTCCGATCGGAGGCTTGGGGGGTTGAACCCGTGGCGTTCCTTACACCACGGGTTCAAGACGGTTGAGCAACAGTCGCGCCTAGAAGTCGAACTGGGCGCGGAACTGCAGGGTGTCGACATCCACGTCGCGGTTTGTTCCCGCAACGAGGGTAAGCGGATTGACGATCAGGGGGTTGTCGTTCTCGGCCATCGAGTAGTTGGCCATGAAGCGGACGTAGGGGAACGGGTACCAGTTGGCGCCCAGGGTAATGGCCTGATACTCGCCGCCGCGATCAACCGGGCCGAGCACGTCCACCGGGCCGCCGGGGCCGGCGAAGCGGCGGACGGTCTGGATGCCGGACAGGTCGACGTTGTCGTAACGGACGGCCAGTTCGAACGCGCCCGTGCCGCCGGCGGTGACCGGGTTCAGGATGCGGGTGCGGTTGAACTCGCCGCGGTTGGCTTCGTAACGGCGCATTTCGCCGGTCGGGAACCAGCTGGCCGCGATGTAGTAGGCGTCGACGTCGCCCTGGTCCGCGCCCTGCGAGCAGGGATTCACGGCGCCCGGAGCGATGACGAAGCAGCGCTTGTCGGCTTCGACGTGAGTGTATTCGCCCTGCAGCGAGAAGCTGTTGTAGACCCAGGCGGCTTCGGCGGCGAACATCATGTCGCTTTCGGCGAAGTTGGCGCCGGAGTCGATGTAGCGGTCGCCGACATTGGTGTTGTTGCGAAGACGGTAGCGGCCCGCCTCCGAACCGGCGGCCGGCTGGCCGGTCAGGGCGTTCGCGGGCAGGCCTTCGTCGCCGAAATCACGGCCACGGGCCCAGACGCCCAGGTGGAGCTTGGTGGTGTCGGTGTCGATCGGGGCGTAGGTGCCGCGGAAGGACCAGCCGAGACGCTCTTCACCAGCGATGTCGGCGGTGTTCAACGAGTCGCCGCTGACCGCGATCATGGCGGTCCAGTTGATGCCGTTCACCTTGGCGGCGACGTTCAGCACCCGGCCGATGTCGAGCACGTCGTTGAAGGCGCCGCGCTCCATGAAGGTGTTGTAGCGCGAAGAGCCGATGTTCTCGAGCGAGACGGTCTTGAAGTTACCGATCATGATCGAGGTGGTGTCGTTGGGCTTGTATTCGAGGATCAGGTCTTCCCACTGCACGGTGTTGCCGGCGACGAAGTTGACCTCGGCCTTGTAGGCCCACTGTGAGTTCCACTGGCCCTCGACGCCGAGGCGCGCGGTGCGCAGACGGCCGTTGCGGGTGTTGTAGTCGCCGGTGCCGCCAGCGTTGGTCAACGGATCGTACTCGCCGTCGATCTCCTGGAAGATGTAGTCGGTGTAGATGCGGCCGCGCACCTTGAACTTGACGTCGTCGTTGGTGAATTCCGGCGCGCCCTTCCAGGCGACCGTCAGGTCTTGGGCCTGGGCGGCGGCGCCCAGACCGAGAGCGAGCGTAACGCCGAGCGCCACGCCGCCGAGCAGAGTGCTCTTGCGCATGATGTGATCCCCTATTTCGCCCCGATCAGCGAGGTCGAGGCGGGGGTTACCGCCGGTCAGTGACAGTTCTGCGAAGGTAACGACTTATCAACAGGGGTGTCCGCCAAGCAGAGGCGCGGCGTTGCTGTTGTGCAACACGGATTTGTGACTGTTGTGTGACGGGTGATCGGTGGACGGATTACTTGGTGCGACGAACCCTTCTCGCTTGCGAGAAGGCGAGGGGCTGCCCGCCGCCGCCGTTACAGCAACCGCTTTCTGATCGTCTGCGACAGCAGGTCGATGGCGGCGACGGCGATGACGATGACAATGGCGATGGCGGCGACCTGGCGGTGTTCGAAGCCTTGCAGGCTCTGGAACAGCAGCTGGCCGATGCCGCCGGCGCCGATCAGGCCCAGCACGGTGGCGGCGCGGGAGTTGGATTCGAAACGATACAGCGCGAAGGAGGTCCACAGCGGCGCGACCTGGGGAATGACCCCCCAGACGATCTCATGCAGGGTCGCCCCGCCGGTGGCGCGGACGCC
>JANNVY010000485.1:0-5006 GCA_031408375.1 Pseudomonadota bacterium
CAGGCCAAGAACGTGCGCCAGACGTCCTACCAGATCGCCGCCGACGACCTTCGCCGTCAACTGGCTTCGGGCGCCATGTCCGCCCAGGCGCGCGCAGCGGCCGAAAAGTCCCTGGCCGCCTACGAGGCCAAGATCGCGCGCTATGACGACGAGCCCGACCCCGAGCACCCCAACGATCCCACCGCCGGCGAGGGCAAGAAGCAGCTTATGGCGCGGGCGACCGCCTACGAGGCGTCGCGCGAGAAGGCCGAGGCCCAGGACGGCAACTTCGACTTCGCCGAGGTCTTCCTGCAGCTGGCGATCGTGCTGGGTTCGGTGGCGATCCTGGCGCTGAACAAACGCGTGCTCTACGCCTCGGCGTGCGCGGCCGCCGTTGGCGCAATACTGACCATCAACGGTTACTTGCTGCTGTTCCCGCTGCCGTTCTAGTCGGGCGGGTCCTGCTCGTTCCACGCCGCGCGGCCCCAAAGGCGCATGATCTGTTCGGGTTGGGCGTCGAAGGCGAACTCGCGCCATCGGGGTACGAAGCGGTCAACCGCCAGCATGATCAGCAAGCCCTCATCCTGTGACCAGAAGCGGCCGCCGCGGCGGAACAGGGGGAGGGCTCGCACCGGATCGACCCCGCCGCCCTTCGGGTCGGTCAGCCAGGCGTAAGCCGCCCACTGGCCGATGCCCTCCAGGGTCAGGAAGGCGTTCTCCACCGCCTCCCATTTCGCCTTGTCACCTGAGTAGAAGCGCGACGGACGGGTCGCGGCCTCCTCCATGGCCCGCCGGACCAGGGCTTGGGCCTTCACATCATCCGGTTCGGCCTGCGCCTGTAGCAGCAGGTCACGCTCCAGCGTCCAGGCGGCAACGAAGGCCGGGTCGTCCTTGAAGGTCTCCTGCAGGCTGTCGTCGGTGATGTCGTCGGGCAGCTGGTACCGCTCGGTCAGCGCCGCCAGCCGAGGGGCGAAGGCGTAGAACTGGCGCGTGTGCGTCATCTCGTGGACGAAGACGGCGGTCATCATGGTCTCGAGCCCCAGCGCTGACCGAACCCCGCCTTCGCGCCAGACGCTGGGCAGGGCCATGACCATGAACGCCCGCCCATTGCTGGCGTGGGGCGCGGCGAACGACGTCACCTGGGCTGGGACCTCACCGCCGCCGGGCAGGGCCACCGACCCGCCGTGCGGACGGGCTTTCCAGCCGATGCGGCGGCCGGCGAAGCGGGGGCCGTCGGCCATGGGCGCGCCAGCGGCAGACGGGCCGGTCTGGTAGACGCAGGTCGCGTCGAACAGCACGAAGTCGGGCGGGTCGCCGGCGTGGATCCGCAGCCGGTCGTGGGCGGTCGAGGACCAGGCGTCCAGCGCGTCCTGCATCCACATCCGGTCCTGGACCGACGGTGCGCAGGACGCGGGTTTGGCTTCGGCGGGCAGGGCGAAGAGCAGGGTGACTGCGATGAGCGTGGCGCGCAGGAGCATGAGCGTCACCGTGCCATCCTTCACCCCGTGCGTGAAGGCGTGTAGCTGTGCGGGCATGATCACGCACATCGTCTCGCGCCGCTCCGTCCTGCTGGGTTCCGCCGCCGCCGCCGCGACCCTGGCCACCCCCGCCTTCGCCGCCGCCAGTCCATCCGAGGCGCTGCGCAAGCTGTTCGCCACCAGCGACGAGGCCGAGCTGAAGCGCTCGCCGCTGCAGGCGCTCAATCGCGGCGAGACGCGCTACGCTGGCAGGTTGGGGGACCTCTACGCCGACAGCTATGATGCCGCCGGCCGGCATCTGGTGCTTAAGGATCTGGCGGGGTTGGCCCGGATCGACCGCGCCGCCCTGAGCGCCGACGAACAGGTCGCCTACGATGTCTTCAAGTGGCAGCGCGAGCTCGACCGCCGCGGCAATACCGGCGCGATCCTGAAGACGGGCAACGCGCTGGCGATCAACCACTTCTACGGCATCCACAACGGCTTCGCCGAGCTGAGCAGCGGCCAGAGCGCGGCGCCGTTCAAGACACGTGCGGACTACAAGGCCGGCCTGTCGCGGCTTAACGCCATGCCCGCGATCTTCGACCGCCTGATCAAGCGTCTGAAGCAGGGTGTGCGCGACGGCGTCACCCAGCCCAAGCTGATCATGACCAATGTGCTCGAGCAGCTGGACGCGACCGCCACGCCGCCGCTGGAGGAGACCAGCTTCTACATCCCGGTGAAGCACTTCCCCGACACCATCCCGGCCGCAGACCAGGCCCGGTTGAAGACGGCCTACATCAAGGCGATCAGCGGAAAGGTGATCCCGGCCTACCTGCGCCTGCGCGACTACATCAAGACCGAATACCTGCCGCAGGCGCGCGACACCGTCGGCCTCGGCCAGGTTCCGGGCGGGGCGGAACTCTATCGCTACCTGGTGGAGGTCAACACCACCACGCCGATGGAGCCCGAGGCGGTGCACGCGCTGGGCCTGTCGGAGGTGGCGCGGATCCACGGCGAGATGGGCGCGGTTATGCGCAAGGTCGGGTTCAGCGGCACGCTGGTGCAGTTCTTTGACCACATCCGCACCGACCCGAAGTTCAAGCCGACCTCCAAACAGGGGATGATCGACGGCTTCACCGCCATCGGCGCGCGGGTGGCGCCGCGGCTGCCGGAGATGTTCGGCCACATCCCCAAGACCCGGCTGGAGATCAGGCCGACGCCGGAGCTCACCGAAAAGGGCGCCGCGCGCGGGTCCTACGAGAGCGGGACGCCGGACGGCGCGCGCCCGGGCGTCTTCTACTTCAACACCTACGACCTGCCATCGCGTTCGATCCCGGGGATGGAGACGCTGTATCTCCACGAGGGCGCGCCGGGGCACCACTTCCAGATCATGCTGGCCGCCGAGAACGAGGCCCTGCCGGCCTTCCAGCGCTTCGGCGGAAACAACGCCTATGTCGAGGGCTGGGGTCTCTACGCCGAGAGCCTGGGGCCGGAACTGGGCATGTACACCGACCCTTATCAATACTTCGGCTACCTCGACTCCGAGTTGTTCCGCGCGATCCGCCTGGTCGTCGATTCCGGCATTCACGCCAAGGGTTGGACCCGCGACCAGTCGATCGCCTACATCCTCGCCAACTCTTCACGCGGCCGCACCAACGCCACGGCGGAGACCGAGCGCTACATCGCCATTCCTGGCCAGGCGCTGGGCTACAAGATTGGCCAGCTCAAGATCCGCGCCGCCCGCACCCGGGCCGAACGGGCGCTGGGACCGAAGTTCGATATTCGCGCGTTCCACGACCAGGTCCTGATGACCGGCGCCCTGCCGCTGGCCGTGCTGGACGCCAAGATCGACCGCTGGGTCGCCAGCCAGGTTTGAGTGCAGCGCCTTTGGAACTCCGGCTGGCTGCTGCTGGCGCTCGCCATGCTGTTCTGGGCGGGGAATTCGGTGGTGGGCCGCGCGGTCAACGCCGACATTCCGCCGATCGGCCTGGCCTTCTGGCGCTGGGTGGCGGCGGCGGTGCTGATCGCGCCCCTGGCCTGGCCCCATGTGCGCCGCGACTGGAGCGAGCTGAAGCATCACTGGATCCTGCTGGCGTTCATGGCGCTTCTGGGGCTCGCGGGCTTCAACGCGCTGCTCTACACGGCGCTGCACACCACCACGGCCATCAACACTGTGCTGCTGCAGTCGGCGACGCCGCCGCTGATCTTCCTCTGCTCCTTCGCGCTTTACCGCGAGCGTCCGAACCTGTTGCAGGTCGCGGGGCTCGTCGTGGCGCTGGCCGGGGTGGCGGTGATCGTGTCGCTGGGCCATCCGCTGGCGCTGCTGTCGCTGCAGCTGAACGTCGGCGACGGGCTGATGCTGATCGCGGTGGCGGGCTATGCGCTCTACTCCGCTCTGCTCAAGAACAAGCCCCGGGTTCACCCCCTCAGCTTCCTGGCCGCCACCTGCGCCCTCTCGATGCTGGTGCTGGCGCCGTTCTATGTGGCCGAGCATCTGGGCGGGCAGACGATGCCCGTCGACGGATCCACCCTGGCGGCCCTGGCCTATGTGGCGATCTTCCCCTCGATCCTGGCCTATCTGTTCTTCAACCGGGGCGTCGAGCTGCTGGGCGCCAATCGGGCCGGGCAGTTCATGAACCTGATGCCCGGCTTCGGGGCGCTGCTGGCGGTGGTGTTCCTGCACGAGCACCTTCAGGCCTACCACGGCGTCGGCCTGCTGCTCATCGCGGGGGGAATCGTGCTGTCTTCGCGGCGATGAGCATCGAGACCGAACGCCTGACCCTGCGCCGCCACGCGCTCGACGATTTCGCCGGGATCGCCGCCATGTGGGGCGACCCCGAGGTGGTGAAACACATCTCCGGCGAGCCGCTCTCGGAAGAGGACGTCTGGGGCAAGATGATGCGCATGGTCGGCCACTGGTCGCTCATGGGCTTCGGCTATTGGGTTGTGCGCGAGAAGGCGACCGGACGGTTCATCGGCGAGGTCGGGTTCGGCGACTTCAAGCGCCAGCTGAGCCCGTCGTTCGACGGCGCCCCGGAGGCCGGCTGGGCGCTTGCGGGCTGGGCCCACGGCAAGGGCTATGCGGCCGAAGCTGTTCGTGCGGCTCTGGCCTGGGGCGACGACCACTTCGGCAAGGTGAGGGTAGTCTGCATGATCTCGCCCGAAAACATACCCTCGCTCCGGTTGGCCGAGGCCGTCGGGTTTCGGGAGTATGCCCAGTCGACCTACAAGGGCTCAGCCTCGACCTTGCTGGAGCGACTGCCGACCTAGCCCCAGTTTTCGATCAGCCCGACCCGGCGCGAGCGCGCGGACTGCTCGACTCGGGGCGGCTCTGGCTTTTCGGCTGGGCGGCCGAAGTGCCAGCCTTGACCCTGGTCGACGCCCAGCTTGAGCATCAGGGACGCGACTTCGTCGGTCTCGATCATCTCGGCGACCGTCTCCAGCTTGAGCGAGCGGCACAGGCCGACGAGGTGGGTGATCATCTTCTGGGAGCGCAGGTCTGTGGCCGCATCGCTGACGTAGCGGCCGTCGATCTTTACCGCGTCCACCGAAAGGCGGCGCAGGTAGTCG
>JANNVY010000486.1:0-4721 GCA_031408375.1 Pseudomonadota bacterium
ATCTCGTCGCGCAAGCCGGGCCCCTGCGAAGAGGTCGCCGAGGCCATCAACGCAAAGTACGGCGCCGGACGCGCCATCTGGGTTCCCGCCAACATCGGTTCGAAGGACGAGCTGCAGAACCTGGTCGACAAGACCCGCGAGGCCTTCGGCAAGATCGACATCCTGGTCTGCAACGCGGCGGTGAACCCCTACGCCGGCCCGATGGGCGGCATCACCGACGACCAGTTCGGCAAGATCCTGCAGAACAACATCATCTCCAACCACTGGCTGATCCAGATGGTCGCGCCGGAGATGACGGCGCGCAAGGACGGCTCGATCATCGTGGTGTCGTCGATCGGTGGGCTGAAGGGCAACGCGGTGCTGGGCGCCTACAACATCTCCAAGGCCGCCGACTTCCAGCTGGTGCGCAACCTGGCCGTCGAGTTCGGGCCGTCCAACGTGCGGGTCAACGCCATCGCGCCGGGCCTCGTGCAAACCGACTTCGCCCGCTACCTCTGGGAGAACCCCGAGATCCTCAAGGCCACCACCGAGCCGGCGCCCTTGAAGCGGATCGGCCAGCCCGACGAAATCGCCGGCGCCGCGGTCTATCTGGCGTCCAGGGCGTCATCGTTCATGACCGGCCAGGCGCTGGTGGTGGACGGCGGCGTGACGATCGCCTGGTAGCGAGTGCCAAAGAAAGCCTCCCCCCTGCAGGACCTGAGCTGGCGCCTCGAAGCCGTCGGCTACGACCTCCTGCGCGTGGTGCTGCGCCTGTTGCCGATGGACGCGGCCTCGGCCTTCGGGGGCTGGCTGCTGCGGACGCTTGGCCCACTGTCCCCGAACCACCAGGTCGCGCGCACCAACTTGGGGTTCGCCTTCCCGGACATGAGCGAGGCCGACAAGACCGCGCTGCTGCCGCGCATCTGGGACAACGTCGGGCGGACCTTCGCCGAGTTCGTGCTGATGGACCGGATCACGCCTGAGGCCGGCCGGGTCGAGATCGTCGGCCGCGAGCGATTGGACGCCATCCGCGAGGGCGGCAAGCCGGTGATCTTCGTCTCTGGCCACTTCGCCAACTGGGAAGTGATGATGGTGGCGCTGTTCTCGGCCGGCATCGCCGCCCACGTCGCCTACCGCCCAACCAACAACCCCTATGTGAACAAGCGCATCGTCGAGGGGCGGGCGCGTTACGGCATCACCCTGCTGTCGCCCAAGGGCAAGGGCGGGCGCGACCTGATGCTGTCGCTGCGGCGCGGCACCTCACTGGCCATCCTGATCGACCAGAAGGATTCCAAGGGCGTCGTCGTGCCGTTCTTCGGCAAGCCCGCGCCCACCATGCCGGGCGCCGCGCGCATGGCCCTTCACTATGGCTTGGAGGTCCAGCCCCTGAAGGTCGAGCGGCTGAAGGGCGCGCGCTTCCGCATGACGGTGGGCGAGCCCATGATCCTGGAGGAGACCGGCGACAACGACCACGACATCGTGGTCGGCACCGAGCGCATCAACGCCTTCCTCGAAGGGGTCATCCGCGACCGGCCGGAAGGCTGGTTCTGGGTGCACCGGCGTTGGCGGCGCGAGGACTATCCCGGCGGCGACACGAAGAAGCGCAGCCGCCCACGGCGGAACCTGGCGGACGTGGAAACGGAACCCTAGGCGGCGTTTTCGGTCTCCGCGACCTGCGCTTCGTCCGTGGCGCGGCGGCGGGGACCGGCATAGTTGGGATCTGCAACGCGTCGGCGGCAGGGGCCGTTGTAGGCCTCGGTCTTCACGAACTGGCGCGGCTTGAAGATCACCGCCTGGATGCGGCTCAGCACCGAATTGGCGGTCACCGGCTTGACGATGAACTCGGTCACACCCGCGTCGCGCGCCTCGCACACGCGGTACCGCTCGGCGTGGCCGGTCATCATGATGATGGGCAGGTACGGATTGGCGCTGTCGGGCGCATTGCGGACCAGGCGGGTGAACTCCACCCCGTCCAGCGGGAACATGTTGAAGTCGACGATGGCCAGGTCGATTGAGCGTTCGCGCAGCACCCGCAGAGCCTCTGAGCCGTCGGCGACCTCGTAGGTGCGGCCGATACCGGCGCCCTTGAGGATCGCCGCCACGATGGCGCGCATGTGCTGGTTGTCGTCGACCAGCAGGACCTGGAGCGATTGAAGCGCGGACATCGAAAACCCTTTGAGGTTGCAGGCGTTTTGCGCGCAACCCGCGACAAACCACCGCTATTCAGGACGGGCGCCCTTTAACATCAGGTTACCGCGCGGGGCCCGACCCAAAGCGACGGATCCAGGTGCTTTCCGCGCCACGTCAAACGCCAGCACAGGTGCGGTCCGGTCGCCCGGCCGGTCATCCCGACCTCGCCGATCTTCTGGCCTCGCAGCACCCGGTCGCCGGGCTTCACCAGCAGCTTGGACTGGTGCAGGTAGGCGCAGACCAGACCCACCCCGTGGTCGATCATGGTCAGCCCGCCCTCGTAGTGCATGCGCGGGCGGGCGAAGACCACGAGGCCGCCCGCGGGCGCCAGAATCGCGCTCCCCGCCGGCGCCGCCATGTCGAAGCCGTAGTGGGGCCGGTTGGGCACGCCGTTGAGGATGCGCTGGTTGCCGAACTTCGAGGAGTTGCGGAAGGTCTTCAGCGGCCAGGCGAAGCCGTCGGCGAAGGGATCGTCCGGCGAGATCGAGGCATAGGCCTCCTGCTTCATCGCCGATTCGGTGCGGATGCGGGCCAGCAGGCCGGGATCGGTTGGGGTGACCGTGCCCTGGGGCAGGCCGTCCACGCGCTGGACCCCGAAGGCGCCCTTGGCGACGTTAAGCGTGCGCTTGAACACCTCGCCCCGGTCGTGGATCTCCAGCTGGCAGGTCGCCGGCTCGTCGCGGTCGAAGCCGATCACGAAGGCGCCCCGGCGCGAGGCGAGCGCTGTGGCCTCGCCGTTGACGATGATCCGGGCGCCGGGCTGGGTCCAGCCCAAGACATAGCCGCCCTGGATCAGCTTGCCTTCCAGCCGGACATTGACGGCGGACAGGGCGGGCGAGGCCGCGGCCGCCATGCCGGCGCCCAGCAGCAGGCGACGGGTCATGGGGGACATGTGCCTGTCCTGCTCCCGGTCCATCGTCGCCATCTCCCTCGTCGTCGCAGCCCGCGAACGGGCGTTCGCCAGCCTAGCCCTTGGGCTGGCTTTCCTGCCAGCGCTGGAAAGCTTCCTGCGGCCCGGAATAGGCCTCCTGGCGCGCGGGGTCCCAGTAGCGCAGGGCGTCCAGCGGGATCTGCTTGCCGGTGACGGCGCACACGACATAGCGCCCGGCCTTGAGCACGACGAACTCGCCGTCGCCGTAATGCAGATGGGCCAGGCCCCCGGGGTCGCGATCCAATGCGTTCATGGGGTGGAATGTAGGGGGTTGGATCGATTGCGCCAATTCCCAAACGGCGTGTTCCTTCTCTGGAGGAGAAGGAGGGCCCCGCGCACCGGAGCGGCGCGAGCCGCGAAGGTGTTTGCGCGGGAGGTTGAGGGGGAACCACCACCTCGGCCAGCGTCGCGTTTCCCCCTCACCCTCCAGCGTGGGCCTGCGCGCTTCGCGCTTCGGCACGCTGGGACCTCCCTCTCCGCAAGGGAGAGGGGGGCGGGGTGAATCAGAACAAGTCGCGCTGGCTGGCCGGGGTGGCGGGCTTCGCCTTCGCCGCGCGCTTGGCCGCCGCTGTAGCCCCGTCGATCACCGCGCCCCGATCGCCGTCGTTGAAGCGCAGGCTGACGGCTTGCCCAGACGTCAGGTCCGCCGCGCGCAGCACCAGGTTGCCGTCGGCGTCCAGAACCCGCGCCATGCCCGGGCCGGGCGCGCGCTTGGGACTGAGGGTTTCCAGCAGGCGGCTGGCGCGGTCCAGGCGCTGGCTGTCGTGGGTCAGGGTGCTGTTCAGCGCGCGGGCGGCGCGTTGGGAGAAGGTCTCCAGCCGTTCGCTGAACTGCTGGGTCTGGCGGGTCAGCAGCGCCGGCGTCAGGCGTGGCGACACCTTCATCAACTCGCGTTCCTTGGCCGCCGCGTTGCGCTCCAGCGCCGGGCCGAGGCGCCCCACCGCGATATCCAGCCGCTGGCTGGCGAAGGCCAGCAGGTCCATCGGCTTGGGCAGGCCCCGCGCGGCGGCGGCCAGGCGCGTGCGGCCATCCTCCACCAGCCGCCCCGACGCCCGCGCCAGCCTGGCCTCATAGTCGGCGGTCAGGCCACGCAGTTCGGCCAGCACCGGGGTGACCATCTCCGCCGCGCCCGTGGGCGTGGGCGCGCGGCGGTCGGAGACGTAGTCGATCAGGGTGGTGTCGGTCTCGTGCCCGACGGCTGAGACCAGCGGGATGGCGCTCTCGGCCACGGTGCGGGCGAGCGCCTCGTCGTTGAAGGGCCACAGGTCCTCGATGGAACCCCCGCCGCGCGCGACGATCAGCACGTCGGGCCGGTTCGCGCCGGTCATGGCGTTGAAGCCACGCACGGCGGCGGCGACCTGAGCGGCGGCGGCCTCGCCCTGGACCACCACGGGCCAGACGAGGACGTGGCAGGGCCAGCGGTCGCGGATGCGGTGCAGGATGTCGCGGATCACCGCCCCGGTCGGGCTGGTGATCACGCCCACGATGGCCGGATAGCCGGGGAGGGGCCGCTTGCGGGCGGGCGAGAACAGGCCCTCGCCGTCCAGCCTGGCCTTCAGCCGCTCAAGCTGGGCCAAGAGGGCGCCGACGCCGGCGGGCTCCATGGTCTCGATGACCATCT
>JANNVY010000487.1:0-4769 GCA_031408375.1 Pseudomonadota bacterium
GGACCTGTCCGTCGAACAACAACGCGATTTGACGTCCAGTGTTGGCCCGGGTCATCGCTTCCAATTCGCGCGCGCCCTCGGGGTCAAAATGCAAAGCCACTGCTGGAAAGCCATCCCTTTCCAGTCCAATCGCTCCCACACAAACTAAGTGGGCTCCCGTCATCAAAACTGATCGCGACACGATCAAGCGCGGGGACAACTCGGACCCGTCCACGAACGCGTCTGTCTCTAGAGGAAGGGGCGAGCGACCAATCTCTCGGGAGTCCACTTGGGCGACAACTAGCCGAAACGTGAGCCCCTCGCCGGGCGAAGTTTCTCCAGCCGCATCGGCGGGAGTTGAAATGATAGCGGCAACGGCGCCGAGGACCCAGGCGGCGGCGCGCATCGGCTAGATTTCCTGGTTGTAGGCGCCGATTTCGGCGTGTCGGGCGAGGCGGGGTTTTACCTCATCGTGGAAAAGGGCGCGCATGTCGTCTTCGGAACGCATGCTTTCAACCACCACCACCAGTTCGGGCTTGTTGGAGGAGGCGCGGACCAGCACCCACGAACCGTCCTCCAACGCCACGCGGACGCCGTTGACAGTGATCACCTCGGTGATGGCGCGGCCCAGTATCTTGCCGCCCGCGGCGGCGAAGTCCTCGTACTCCTTCACGATCGCGGCGCAGACATCGTATTTGGTCTCGTCGGCGCAGTGGGGGCTCATGGTCAGCGAGGTGAAGGCCAGCGACAGGGCGGCGCGGAGCTGGGACAGGGTCTTGCCGGGATTGCGGTCCAGCATGGCCAGGACGGCGGCACCGGCGACGATGCCGTCGTCGTAGCCGCGGCCCAGCGGCGGGTTGAAGAAGAAGTGGCCCGACTTTTCGAACCCGGCCAGCGCCCCCAGTTCGGCGGTCTTGCGCTTGATGTAGGAGTGGCCGGTCTTCCAGTAGACGGTGGTGGCGCCATTGGCCTTGAGCACGGCGTCGGTGGCGTAGAGGCCGGTGGACTTCACGTCGACCACGAAGGTGGCGCCCTCGTGCAGGGCCGACAGGTCGCGGGCCAGCATCAGGCCGATCTTGTCGGCGTAGATCTCCTCGCCGGTGTCATCCACCACCCCGCAGCGATCGCCGTCGCCGTCGAAGCCCAGCGCCAGGTCGGCGCCATGCTCGCGGACCGCCTTGGCCATCTCCATCAGCATTTCGTGGTCTTCGGGGTTGGGATTGTAGCGCGGGAAGGTCCAATCCAGCTCGCAGTCCATCTCGATCACCTCGGCCCCCATGGCGCGGAGCGCATCGGGCGCGAAGGCGCCGGCGGTGCCGTTGCCGCAGGCGCAGACGACCTTCAGCGGGCGGGTCAGCGAGAGCCGGCTAGTGATGTCCTTGAGGTAACGCTCGCGCACGCCCTCGACGGCGGTGACCGAGCCGCCGGGGCGCTCGACCCACTCGGCCTCCAGCACCAGCGTCTTCAACCGGCCGATCTCGTCGGGGCCGAAGGTCAGCGGCGGCTGGGAGCCCATCTTCACGCCGGTCCAGCCGTTCTCGTTGTGGCTGGCGGTGACCATGGCCACGCAGGGCGCGGCCAGATCGAACTGGGCGAAATAGGCCGTCGGCGACAGCGCCAGGCCGATGTCGAGCACCTCGCAGCCGCTGGCCACTAGCCCCTTGATCAGGGCCGCCTTCACGGTCTCGGAATAGGAGCGGTAGTCGTGGCCCACGACGATGCGGGGCTGAACGCTGATCTCGTGGATGTAGGTCCCGAGGCCCAGGCCCAACGCCTCGATGCCGGCCAGGTTGATGTCCTTGTCCAGGATCCAGCGCGCGTCGTACTCGCGAAACCCGGTCGCCTTGACCAGCGGGGTGGTGGCGTAGGCGGGCGCGCCGGGATCGAGCGCGGGGACTGGTTTGGGCAGGGGCATCGGGGAGTCGACTCCGTGGAAGACGCCTTTAAGGTCCGAGCGTGGGGTCTTCGCAAGGGGGGACACGATGTTCCGACGCTACGTCCTCGCCGGACGGGGCCCGGCGGCGACCCCGTCAGGGCGAAACATGACAGGAGCCGCGCCATGGCCTGGGTGACCTTCAAGACCCCCACGGAGACGGTTTCCGTGAATACCGACCAGATCTTCTCGGCCGAGCCCAACCTCGACACCCCCGGCGACGACGTCGACCTGTGGTGGAACGCGGCGCGCCAAACCCTGGTCGTCGAGCCCTTCGCCACGGTAATCGCCAAGCTGGGCGCCGACTTTGTCGGGTTCGACGTCGCCGGAGTGCGGCCCAACAGCTGCGTGGTCAATCGCAAGCTGGTGATCTCGGTGATCCCGCACCCCCAGGTTCCCGATGTCTGCTTTCTGCAGGGCGCGGTTCGCCGCACGTCCGTGAAGGGCGACCTGGAGTCCGTGACCCGCAAGCTGGGGGGCTAGAGCACGCCCGCCCGCAGCAGGTCGTGGACGTGGATGACGCCGACCGGCCGGCCGTCGTCGACCGCGAACAGCACGGTCACGCCACGGTCGTTCATGATCTTCAGCGCCTCGCCGGCCAGCATGCCTGGCGTCACGGTCAGGGGGTCGCGGGTCATCACCTCGCCGGCGGTATGGGCCAGCAGGCCTTCCATGTGGCGGCGCAGGTCGCCGTCGGTGATCATCCCGGCCAGCTTGCCGGAAGCATCAATCACGCCGACGCAGCCGAAGTGCTTTTCGGTCATCACCAGCAGGGCTTCCTGCATGGGCGCGCCGGGCGCGACGGTGGGAACCTCGGCGCCCTTGTGCATCAGGTCCGCGACCGTGCGCAGCAATGACCCCAGCTTGCCGCCGGGGTGGAAGACCTTGAAATCCTTGGCCGTAAAGCCGCGCCGTTCCACCAGCGCGACGGCGAGCGCATCGCCGATGGCGATCTGCAGGGTCGTGGAGGTGGTGGGTGCGTCTACGCCTTCGGCGGCCTCCGGCGCATTGGGCAGCTCCAGCAGCACATCGGCCGCGCGGCCCAGCGCCGAGCCCGCCACCGCGGTCACCGCGATCAAAGGGATGCCAAAGCGCTTGGCGTAGGCCACCACGTCGGCAAGCTCCTTGGTCTCGCCCGACTTGGACAGGGCCAGGACAGCATCTTCGCTGCGAACGATGCCGAGGTCGCCGTGGCTGGCCTCGGTGGCGTGGACGAAGACCGACGGCGTGCCCGTCGATGCGAGGGTGGCTGAGATCTTGCGCGCCACGTGGCCGGACTTTCCGACCCCGGTGCAGACCAGCTGGCCCTTCAGGCCGTGGACCAGTTCGACCGCTTTCGAAAAGGCGCCGTCCAGCCCGTCTGCCATCAGCATCAGGGCGTCGGCTTCGGTGCGCAGCACCCGGCGGCCGACGTCGGCGGCGTTGAAATCAGCCTTTGGAAAATCGCTCACCGGCTCTTCTCCGCGGCCACAGCGTCCGGGGCCTGGATGCCACCCGAGGCGTTCGCGCGGGCGGCCTCGGCGGCGCGCAGGATCTCCTTGCGCGCCTTGGCCTTCTTCTCGTCGATGCGCACGTAGTCGGGGATCACCACCGCATGGCCGAAAGGCCCGGGCGAACGCGCGCCTATCCCCTGGGGCCAGACGGCCGCCAGCAGGATCATGGCCACGGCGAGGGCGGCGATGCCGCCGAAGAACCAGCGGTCGGAGAGGCGCAGAAACATGGGCTGGGGCTATAGCGCGCAGGGCGCGGCGCGTCACGGGGGTACGCGCGACCAGCTAGCCTCCGCTTCCCATCTCCTCTCATCCCGGACGTCGCGCAGCGGCGATCCGGGACCTCCCTCGACCTCGCCGACCGCTTCGGGGGTCCCGGATAAGCGCTCCGCGCTTTCCGGGATGACATTGAGTGGGTAAACCCGCGCGCAACGCATCCTCAGGAGCCCGCCCATGCCCCGTCTCGTCCTGCTGCGCCACGGCCAGAGCCAGTGGAACCTGGAGAACCGCTTCACCGGCTGGGTGGACGTCGATCTCACCGCCGAAGGCGAAGCCCAGGCGCGGCGGGCGGGCGAACTGCTGAAGGCCGGCCACGTCGATTTCGACCGCGCCTTCAGTTCGGTGCTGACCCGCGCCATCCGCACCTGCGGCCTGGCGCTGCAGTCGGCCGGCCAGTCGGACGTGGTGGTGACCCGGGACTGGCGGCTGAACGAACGCCACTACGGCGGCCTCACCGGCCTCGACAAGGCCGAGACGGCGGCGCTGCACGGTGCGGACCAGGTGAAGGTCTGGCGCCGCTCCTACGACATCCCGCCCCCGGACATGCCCGCCGACAGCCCCTGGAGCTTCGACAACGACCCGCGCTACGCAGGCCTGCCCATCCCGCGCACCGAGAGCCTGAAAACAACCCTGGACCGCGTCCTGCCCTACTGGGAAGGCGAAATAGCGCCCTTGCTGAAGGCCGGCGAGACCATCCTGGTGGCCGCCCATGGCAATTCGCTGCGCGCCATCGTCAAGCTGCTGTTCGGGGTCGGCGAGGCCGAGATCGTCCACGTCGAGATTCCGACCGGAAACCCCCTTCTGGTGGAGCTGGACGACGCGCTGAAACCCCTATCCGCCCGCTATCTCGACGAGGCCCGCGCCCAGCCCTTGCCGGCCCTGCCGTGAGCCCGGAAGCATGAGTGTCGAAGCCCACCTCGACGACGCCTTCATGCTGCTGGCCATCGCCGAGGCGCGGAGCAACCATGGCCTGACCGCGCCCAACCCTTCCGTCGGCTGCGTGCTGGTGAAGGATGGGGCGGTGCTGGCGGTCGCGGCGACGGCGGCGGGCGGGCGTCCCCACGCCGAGGAACAGGCCCTGGCCGAGG
>JANNVY010000488.1:0-3575 GCA_031408375.1 Pseudomonadota bacterium
GCCAGCGCGCGGGCCATCGCCTCCTCCGCACGGCGGAGGATGGCGGCGCGCGCCTCGCCATGGGCATAGGCGTAGGTCTCCGGCAGCACAGCACCCTCGGTGATCGGCGGCGTCTCGCCCGACAGCGCCTCGGCGCGGTCCAGCAATGCGCCGATCTGGCGCGCCAGCAGGCCCTCGGGGATGGTGAGGCGGCGCTGCACCGGGCGCCCCTCGCGCAGGATGGCAAGCACTTCGGCCAGGCTCGCCCCGGCGGGGATGGCGAATTCGGCGCTGCGGATCGGCCCCTCGCCGCGCGTGATCCAGGCGGCGAGCGTGAAGGCGCGCGCATTCTGGACGATGCCGCCGCGTTCGAGGACCTCGGCCGCCGCCGCAATCCCGCCGCGCGGCACCACGACCTGCACGGGTGCCGCGAGCGGGCCGGGGCTTTGGTAGGCGTGCATTGCGGCCGCAACGGCGATGCCGCACAGCGCGATGGGCAGCAATAGCCAGGCGAAGAACTTCATCGGGAAGGGTCCCGTGCCGGATCGGAGAGCCTGCGGCCGCCGGGGCAAGGCATCCGGTCAGATGTCGCCATCTGACCGAGCCTCGTCTCAGGGTGCGCCGCGGAACACGATGGACGCGTTGGTTCCGCCGAAGCCGAAGCTGTTGGAGAGCGCGACCTCGATCGGTCGCTGCTGCGCCTCACGCGCCACGCGGTCGATGATGCTCGCGCGCGACGGCTTGTGCAGGTTGAGAGTCGGCGGCGCGACCTTGTCGCGGATGGCGAGGATGGAAAAGATCCCCTCGACCGCACCCGCCGCGCCGAGCAGATGCCCAACCGCCGACTTGGTCGATGACATCGCGAGCTTCGCACCGGCCTCGCCCCAAAGCCGCTCTACGGCGCCGAGCTCGAGGTCGTCACCAAGCGGCGTAGAGGTGCCGTGTGCATTGACGTACTGCACGTCACCGGGCTCCACGCGGGCCGATCTCAGCGCCGCGCGCATGGAGCGGAACGCACCATCGCCGGTGTCCGACGGCGCCGTGATGTGGTGGGCGTCGCCGGACATGCCGTAGCCGACCACCTCGGCGTAGATCCTGGCCCCGCGCGCCTTGGCGTGCTCGTACTCTTCCAGCACCAGGATGCCGGCGCCCTCACCCATGACGAAGCCGTCGCGGTCCTTGTCGTAGGGGCGCGAGGCCTTTTCGGGCGTGTCGTTGAAGCCGGTGGAGACCGCGCGGCTGGCGATGAAGCCGGCCACGCCCAGGGGCACGATCGAGCTTTCCGTACCGCCCGCCACCATCACGTCGGCGTCCCCGTATTTGATCATGCGGAAGGCGTCGCCGACGGCGTGGGCGCCGGTGGCGCAGGCCGTGACCACCGCGTGGTTGGGGCCCTTCAGGCCATAGCGGATCGAGATCTGGCCCGATGACAGGTTGATCAGGGACGAGGGAATGAAGAACGGGCCGACGCCGCGGCGGGGCCCCTTTTCCTTCAGTTCGTGCGCGGCGATCTCGATGGGGCCCAGTCCCCCGATGCCGGAGCCTACGATGACGCCGGTGCGCTCTTTCTCGGCCTCGTCCTCGGGCGGCCAGTTGGCGTCGCGCAGGGCTTCATCCGCCGCCGCGAGGGCGTACATGATGAAATCGTCCATCCGGCGCCGGTCGCGCGAGGAGACGACCTTCTCGGGATCGAAGGAGGCGGGATCGTCGGGCGAGCCGCCGCCGCGTCCGTCGACGCTGGGGATCTCGCAGGCGATCTGGCAGGCGTAGTCGGTGACATCGAAGGCGGTGATCCGGCCCGCCCCTGATTCGCCCGCGATGAGGCGCTTCCAGGTGGCGTCGACGCCCCACCCCAGGGGTGTGAGCAGGCCCAGTCCGGTGACGACAACACGGCGCATGGCGTTGATCCCGTTACCCACAAAAAAGTTCGCGGCCGGCCCCGCCCCCGCAACGATTGGGGACGGCGCGGCGGCCGCGACTTCAAACCGGCGTCAAGCTTAGCCGGCCGACTTTTCGGTGATGAACTTCACCGCGTCGCCGACGGTCTGGATGTGCTCGGCGGCGTCGTCGGGGATTTCGATATCGAATTCCTCTTCGAAGGCCATGACCAGCTCGACGTTATCCAGGCTGTCCGCGCCCAGATCGTCGATGAAGCTGGCCTTTTCCGTCACCTTGTCCGGGTCGGCGTCCAGGTGGTCGATCACGATCTTGCGTACGCGTTCGAGGATATCGGACATTCGTGTCTGCCTTCTGTGTTCTCACCGCCTCGAGGCGGCTCTCGCGCCGTTCGGTGTCATGCCGACGCGGCTTTCGCAAGTCCTAAGGGAAGCTCAGGACCCGATGTTGGGGCGTAACATAGTCACGCGAGGCGAAAAAGCACGGCCACCGCATCAGATCATCGCCATGCCGCCATTCACGTGCAGGGTCTGGCCCGTCACGTAGGCGGCCTCGTCCGACGCGAGGTAGACGGCGGCGGCGGCGATCTCGTCGCCGGTGCCGAGTCGGCCGGTAGGGATCTTGGTCAGAATCGCCTCGCGCTGCTGCTCGGTCAGCACGTCCGTCATGGGCGAGGTGATGAAGCCGGGCGCGATGCAGTTCACCGTGATGCCGCGCGAACCCACTTCCTGGGCCAGCGACTTGGAGAACCCGATCATCCCGGCCTTGGACGCCGCATAGTTGGCCTGGCCGGGGTTGCCGGTGACGCCGACGACCGAGGTCACGCCGATGATGCGGCCGGCCCGGCGCTTCATCATGCCCCGCATGGCGGCGCGCGAGAGGCGGAAGTAGCTCTCGAGGTTGACGCGGATGACCGCATCCCAGTCCTCGTCCTTCATCCGCATCAACAGGCCGTCCTTGGTGATGCCTGCATTGGCGATGAGGATATCGAGGCCTGCACCCGCGGCGGTCTCGGCGGCCTCCACCAGGCCGTCGACGGCAGCGGGATCCGAGAGGTTGCAAGCCGCGACGTGGGCCCGGCCGCCCAACTCGGAAGCCAGGTCGGTCAGCACGTTCTCGCGGGTGCCCGAGAGCACGACCGTGGCGCCTTGCCCGTGCAGGGCCCTGGCGATGGCGGAACCCAGCCCGCCGGTGGCGCCGGTGACCAGCGCGGTCTTTCCAGTCAGGTCGAACATCAGGCGAGGCTCCGGGCGAAGGTTTCCAGATCGGAAGGGGTGTTCAGGGGCGTGGCCTCGATCTCCGGCGCGATGCGCTTGGCCATGCCCGACAGCACCTTGCCGGCGCCGGCTTCGGCGAAGCGGGTGACGGCGCCGTCGGCAGCCAGCCACTCGACACTCTCGCGCCAGCGGACGCGGCCGGAGACCTGTTCGATCAGCAGGCGGCGGATCTCCTCCGGGTCCAGCGTCGGCCGGGCGGTGACGTTGGCGACGAGCGGCGTGCGCGGGGCGAAGATCTCGGCGGTGGAAAGCGCCACGGCCATCTCGTCGGCAGCCGGCTGCATCAGCGGGCAGTGGAAGGGCGCCGACACGTTCAGCGGAATGGCGCGGGCGCCCAGCTCCTTGGCCTTCTCGATGGCCTTGTCGACGGCGGCCTTGTCGCCGGAGATGACGATGTTGCCGTTATTGTTGTCGTTAGCCACG
>JANNVY010000489.1:0-1926 GCA_031408375.1 Pseudomonadota bacterium
GGGCTCAGGTAGCCGCGGTCGAACTGCATGCCCTCGACGACGTCCAGCTCGGTCTCGGCGGTCTTGGCTTCTTCAACCGTGATCACGCCTTCGTTGCCGACCTTGGCCATGGCCTTGGCGATCATGGCGCCGACTTCCTTGTCGCCGTTGGCCGAGATGGTGCCGACCTGGGCGATTTCGTCGTTGGTGGTGACCTTGCGCGAGATCTTCTTGATCTCGGCGACCACGGCGGTGACCGCCTTGTCGACGCCGCGCTTCAGATCCATCGGGTTCATGCCGGCCGCGACCGACTTCATGCCTTCGACCACGATGGCCTGGGCCAGGACGGTGGCGGTGGTGGTGCCGTCGCCGGCCTTGTCATTGGTCTTGGAGGCGACCTCGCGGATCATCTGGGCGCCCATGTTCTCGAACTTGTCTTCCAGTTCGATTTCCTTGGCGACGGAGACGCCGTCCTTGGTCGAGCGCGGGGCGCCGAAGGACTTCTCGATGACCACGTTACGGCCCTTGGGGCCCAGGGTCACCTTTACGGCGTTGGCGAGGATGTTGACGCCGCGCAGCATCTTGTCGCGCGCGTCAGAGGCGAAATAAACGGTCTTGGCGGCCATGGTTGGCTGTCTTCCTGTGAACTTTGAATGGGTGTCGTCAGGCTAGCGAGAAGGCTGCGCTCAGGCGGCCTTGGCCTTGGCGGCGCTCTGCTCGAGCACGCCCAGGATGTCGCTTTCCTTCATGATGATCAGGTCGTCGCCGTCGATCTTCACTTCCGTGCCCGACCACTTGCCGAACAGGATGCGGTCGCCGACCTTCACGTCCATGGCGATGTAGTCGCCGTCTTCGTCACGGCCGCCGGGACCGACAGCCAGGACCTCGCCCTCCTGGGGCTTTTCCTTGGCGGTGTCCGGGATGATGATCCCGCCCTTGGTCGTGGTCTCTTCTTCCACGCGCTTGACCAGCACGCGGTCGCCGAGGGGACGAAACTTCATGACGTCATCTCCGAATAGTCTTTGGTTCTGAATGTTGATGCGCCCGACGGGGCGGCTTTGGCAGCCGACATCGCCGAGTGCTAACGGGCAGATAGGAGCGGGGGTGGGGGGAGTCAAGGCGGGGGAATACCTTTCTGCGGCGGGGAAAGAAGGCCCTTATCTTTCTCCGGAGGAGAAAGAGGGCCCCGCGCATCGCAGGCCGCAGGCCGGAGATCCTCGCGCGGGAGATTGAGGGGGAACCACGACGGTCCGTGACCTTTCCCCCGCCAACCTTCAACCGTCACGTTTCCCTCTCAACCTCCCACGCAAGAACCTGCGCAGCTTCGCTGCTCCGGTGCGTGGGTTCCCTCCTTCTCCTCCGAAGAAGGAGGTGCGCGGGTTCCCCCTTTCTCATCCGGAGAATGCCTCCACTTGACACCGCGATGCACTTTGTGATGTAAAGCACTTCGTCTGCACGGGGCCGGCGGAGGGGCCGTGATGTCGGGCAAGGCGTCGGAGTTGAAGCGTTTCGCGTGGACTATGGGCCTGTCGCTGCTGGCCATCGTCGGGATCCTGGCGCTGCAGCCCGGGTCGGTCGACCTGGCGTCGATCCTTGAGATCAGCCCGCAGCTGGACCTTGCGCCACTGTGGCGGGCGCCGCTGCTGATCCAGGTCCATGTACTGACCGTCTTCTATGCCCTGCTGGTCGGGCCGGTTCAGTTCCTGCTGCCCAAGGGCACGACGCTGCACCGGGCGGTCGGCTGGACCTGGGCGCTGGCGATGTTCACCACCGCCATCACCAGCCTGTTCATCCGCGAGATCAATCACGGCGCCTTCTCGCCCATCCACATTTTTTCGGTCTGGACCCTGGTCAGCCTGCCGCTGGCCATCTGGTTCGCGCGCTCGGGGCGAGTCGCCAGCCCCATGAGCACGATGATCGGGCTGTACGTCGGCCTGGTGATCGCCG
>JANNVY010000490.1:0-5428 GCA_031408375.1 Pseudomonadota bacterium
CCGTCGGTGTTCTCGTAGAACAGCACCGGATAGCCCAACTCCTGCATCCGGGCCACGGCCTTCCGCGCGTGGGCGGGCGAGACCCTGTCGTCCTTGGTCGAAGTGACGAAGAAGGGCTCGGGATAGGGCCGACCCGCGACCAGGTTCTGGTAGGGCGAATAGCGCAGGATATATTCGCGCTCGGCCGGGATGGCCGGGTCTCCGTACTCGCCAACCCAGGACGCGCCCGCGCCGATGAAGGTGTAGCGGATCATGTCGAACAGCGGCACCTGCACCACCGCGGCGTTGAACAGCTCGGGCCGCTGGGTCATCACCGCGCCTATCAGCAGGCCGCCATTGGAGCCGCCCTCGATGCCCAGCCTGCGCGGCGAGGTGATCTTGCGCGCGATCAGGTCCTCGGCGACGCCGATGAAGTCGTCGAACACGCGCTGGCGGTTCTCCTTCAGGCCCTGCGCCCACCAGGACGGCCCGAATTCGCCGCCGCCGCGGATGTTGGCCATGACGAAGACGCCGCCGCGCTCAAGCCAAAGCTTGCCGATGCTGCCCGAATAGGCCGGCGTCATCGAGCTCTGGAAGCCGCCGTAGGCGTAGAGCAGCGTGGGGTTGGAGCCGTCCAGCTTGATGTCCCTGCGGTGGACGACGAAGTACGGAACCATGGTCCCGTCGCGCGACCGCGCCTCAAACTGCTCGACCACCATGCCGTCGGCGTTGAAGCGCGCTGGTGCCTGCTTGACCCGGGTGGTCGCACCCGAATTGGCGTCCAGCAGGTAGAGGGTGGAGGGATCGAGGTAGCCCGTGACCGACAGGAACAGGCGATCCTTGCGCGGGTCCGCCGAGCCGAGGGTGACCGAGACATTGGCCGGCAGCTCGACCCTGCGCCGTGTCCAGGCCCCGCCCTTGAAGTCATAGACAAAGGCGCCGCCGCGGACGTTCTCATATAGCGCCACGACCATGTGGTTGCGGGTCAATGAGATGTCCTCGACCGACTCGCGCGCGCCGGGGCGCAGGACTAGGGTCGGTCGGGCGGTGGCCGGGTCGCGCTTCAACGCCGCCAGGTCGAAGGCCAGCACGTCGCCGGTCTTGAAGCCGCGCTCGGGCCAGTCCTGTTCGATGGTGAAGACCAGCTGGCCCTTGATCAGCCCCTGAAGCGAGGACTTCAGCGGGAAGGGCAGCCTCACCGGCGCGCCGTCGCCCAGCAACCAGTATTCGTTGTCGTAGAAACTCAGGCCCCGCAGCGCCATGACCCCCTGCACCACGCCGTCGGCGTCGCGCATCACCCAGGGCTGGACCGAAACGTCGGTGCGCTGGCCGCGGAAGACCTCGCGCGCGGCGCTCAGCGGCTGGCCGCGCGTGAGCTCCTTGATGACGAACGGATAGCCGCTCTCGGTCATCTCGCCGGCCGTCCACTCGCGGCCGACCAGCAGGGTGTTCTCGTCGCGCCAGGTCACCCCCTGCTTGCCCTCGGGCAGCACAAAGCCGTCGGTCACGAAGCTGCGGGTTTCGGCGTCGAACTCGCGCAGGGTCACCGCATCCTTGCCGCCGTCCGACAGGGTCACCAGGCACAGGCGTTCGTCAGGTTGCAGGCAGTCGACGCCCTCATAGACCCAGTTGGCGTTCTCGGCGCTGGCGAGCGCGTCGACGTCCAGGATGGTCTCCCAGGCGATGTCCGCGCGGCGGTAGCTGTTCAGGCTGGTCTTCCGCCAGATGCCGCGCACGTGGGAGGCGTCCTGCCAGAAATTGTCGATCACCTCGGCGCGGAAGCTCGGCGCCGGGATGCGGTCGGTGGCGGTGACGATGCGCAGGGCGGAATCGAACAGGCCCTGGTAGCGCGGGTCGCCCTGCAGCTCGCCCAGGGAGCGGGCGTTCTGGGCGTTCACCCACTCCAGGGCGCGGGGGCTCTCGGCTTCCTCCATCCAGGTGTAGGGATCGGCAGGGTCGCCCGGAGCGACAGGCGGGATGGTCTCGGCGGCGCCGGCGGCGACTGAGGTCATGAAGATGGCTGCAATCGCTGCGAGGACTGAACGCATGAGGCGGTGGCTCCCTGATTGACCGCTACCCTATCCGTCGCACCGGGCGTCGGAAAACTACTGCTTTGTAACGCAGGAGCCGAGCGTCCTGACGCGCGGGGCGAATTTATCCTATATGTCCTCCCCATGGGTCGCCCCTACGTGAAGATGAATGGTCTCGGCAACGACTTCGTCGTGATCGAGGCGCGCAGCGAGGCTTTTCGGCCTACGCCCGAGCAGGTGCGCGCCTGGGCGGACCGTGAGCACGGCATCGGTTTTGACCAGCTGATCGCCATCGAATCCTCCGACCGCGCCGACGCCTTCATGCGGGTGTGGAACGCCGACGGCGGCGAGGTCGAGACCTGCGGCAATGCGTTGCGGTGCATCGGCTGGCTGCTGATGGAGGCGGCCGGACGCGACGCGGCCTCGATCGACACCCTGGGCGGCCTGAACCAGGCGACCCGCGCCGAGGATCACGGTGGCGCGCGCATGGTCTCCATCGACATGGGCGAGCCCGGCCTTGACTGGATACAGATCCCGCTAGCCGAGGACATGGACACCCGCGGCATCGAGCTGCAGATCGGCCCCATCGACGCGCCCCTGTTCCACACGCCCGGCGCGGTCAGCATGGGCAACCCCCACGTGGTGTTCTTCGTGCCCGACGCCGAGGCCGTAGCCGTGCGTGAAGTCGGCTCCCTGGTCGAGCACCACCCGCTGTTACCGCAAGGTGTCAACGTCGGCTTCGCCGAGCCCCGCGCCGACGGCAAGATCCGCCTGCGGGTTTGGGAACGCGGCGCCGGCCTGACAGAGGCCTGCGGAACCGGCGCCTGCGCGGCGCTGGTGGCCTGCGCGCGCCGCAACTTCACCGATCGCAGGGCGACGATGATGATGGACGGCGGCGAGCTGCAGGTCGAATGGCGTGAGGCCGACAACCACGTGATCATGACCGGCCCTCTGGAGATTGAGGGCACGGGGGTGCTGGCGTGAGCGGTCGTCCGGCATGAGTTCCGGCTGGGCTGACGACGCGATGCTGAAGCCGTGGCGGCGGGGCGATCTCGACCTTCCCTTCACCACCGCCGAGCGGACACGCCGTGAGCAGCTTCTCCGCCTTATCGCCTTCGTGCTGGGCACGGGCGCCCTCATCTGCGTGGTGATCTTCGCCTTGCTGGTAGTCTTCGGCCTGGTCCCGGAACTCTCCCGTGACCCGAGGATCACTTCGACCTCGCCGGACCCGTGGTTCGTGGCCAAGATTACCCTCGGCGCCGGGGTCATCGGCGCCCTCGCCCTGGCTGTGATCCTGGGCCCGATCATGAACCAGAGCCCCACCGGCGCGGGTCACCCGCTGACCCTGACCGCCAGCGAAGCCGGGCTGGCCGTCACCACCGCCCACGGCGAGACCATCGCCGCCGCCTGGGCCGACTGGCGGCTGGTTGAGTATTTCACCACCGTCGTCGCCCGTAACGTCCCGGTCATCCAGACCCTGGTCCTGGCCCAGGGAGAGCGCAGCTTCCAGATCGAACTCCTGGCCGTCCGCCACCAACGCAAGCTGCTGAAGGCGCTGGCGCGAAAGCTGGCGGTCTAGGTGATCGGGTCAGGTCTTGCGCGCGTCGTGGTATCGCGCTGGTTGGATCCGGGGATGGAGCGCCCCTGACTTCAGGTGCTCATCGACTTGGGCCAGCAGTTCGCGCGCCTCAGGCACGACCCGGTCCATGGCCACGTCGGCGGGTTCCTCCTTCCGGCCGGTGAAAAGCTCGAAAAGGGATCGCTTGGGCTCCGGGGTGAAGGCTTCGCCCAGAGCGCCTCCCCTGGACTGGCCGCGACGTTGCGCGAAGAAGTTCATTCCGATCCGGGCGGCGCCGCCATGGATCTTCCAGACGAAGGCCAGGGACTCGTTCCATTCGTCACGAATTCGAACGAGGGTGTTCGGAACCATGGCGGGACCCTGAAAGGCCCCCTCGGGGAGCATATCCACGCGCTGGAAGCCGAGCGCTTCGGCCGCCGGAATGAGCACTTCGTCCACCGCGTGGGCCAACCGCTTCCGAAGGCCTATGTCCCTCTGTTGCCGTTCACCGGCGGCGCCAGTGCGTCGAAGCTCCAGGACGTGGAAGGCGACGGGTGGATCGCGATCGCGCAAGGCGTTGTAGCCACAGAGCGCGGTGGTCAGGGCCATCGGGGCCTCGAACAGGTAGTCGACATCCTCATTGTCAGGCTCAGCCTGCTTGCGGGCGAGTTCTTCGGTGATGGTGGCCAACTCAGCAGGCGGCGATCCCGAGACTTCCGGGGCCGGGTGCTCCTGGTCGCCATCATGCTCGATGGCCCACAATTGGACCCCGTCCCGCAGGCCGTAGGCGCCGCTCCACATTACGGTTTCAGACGACCGTCCCCACAGCACTTCGCCCTTGGGGAAGCGAGCCGCCACTGCATCCGAGGTCTGGAACGCCTCGGCCTGATCGTAATGAACCACCACCCAGCCGCCCGGAAACTCCGCGGCTGCCGCCATGGGAAGGTAGATGCCTTCGTACTCTCCCGTTTCGACCAGACCCATCGCGTCGAGCACCGCAGCCTTGGTTTGGCGTCGGATGCATACCCAAGTTGTCTTCATGCCCATCTGGCTTCCTCCCTCGCCGCCGGGCTTCGGCGGACTGCGAGTTCCTATTTTGTTCTTTACTGGGTCCAGAATCAATCCCCACGATGGGGGCTTAGCTGTGCCGGGTTCGCCGTCGCCGCACGACAGATTTGCCAAGGGGAGGAGGGTTGGAAATGGACGAGTTCATGAGGCTCATGGCGGGCGTTGCGGAAGCCGAGGTGAAGCGTTGGATGCGCCAACGAGCTGTGGAGGTTGCCGCAGGCAGGCAGGCAATTCGAGCCGGGCAAGGCGCTTTGGAACGAGGGATGCGAGCGGGGAGAGAGGTTGCTGCCCGAGCAACGGGTGAGGCCCGGGCGATTCACGCGGGCCTGTTAGCGGCGGCACGACCGGTATCCCCGGGCGGCCGATCTCAGGCGGTCGCGCGCAGTGGTCCTCCTAGCGGTCCGACGGCCTACCCCGCGCCCGCCCGCAGAGCTCCGCCGCCAGATCGGCTGACGGCAATCGACTGGAGGGCAGCGGCGCGAGAGCACCCTCGACAGACCATGGCCGCGATCCGCGGAGCTACCGATGAACTGACGTTCGGTACTGTGGATTGGGCGTCGGCGGCGGCACGCACCATTGCGGATGGGGGCATCGACGATTGGGGGGACCGGATCCACGTCAACATGGAGGATGAGCGGGCCCAGGACCGTTACGACGCAGAGAACTATGGCGCGGCGCGCACCACTGGGCAGGTTGGAGGAGCGGTGGGATCGTTTTTCATCCCGGGCGGTGTGATCATCCGTGGCGGCAAGGCCGTTGTCGGGGCAGCGAAACTTGCGAACCTCGCGTTGCG